>CAYJBP010000039.1:0-7895 GCA_964368605.1 uncultured Peptococcaceae bacterium
ATTTTGGCGCAAAACTGCTTCGCACCCTTATTTAGGCTGCAAAAATTATTGTTTTAGCCAAAGAATAATTAAAGCAAAACTTTTTTATAATAATTTAGTTCCTGCTTAGCCTAAATAAGAGCGTATGGGTTCAAGTCCTTTTACGCTAGCCTAAAGGAAAGGTGATTAAAAATGGTAGATACTTCCGGTATTGGCAGCACATTAATAGGCCATAGCTACGAAGATTATCTTAATGAACAAAGGCAAGTTAAAAGCGAATTAGGCAAAGAGGATTTTTTAAGCTTACTTGCTGCCCAGTTGCAATATCAAAACCCCTTAGAGCCGATGGCCGATACCGCCTTTGTGGCCCAATTGGCCGAATTTAGCTCTTTAGAACAAATAACCAATTTAACCGATGCCACCTCGGCCAGCCATTATTATGGTTTAGCCGGCAAGTTTATTTTAGGCACGGTGCGCAATGATGCCGGCCAAACCGCCGAGGTTTATGGCCATGTAGATCGGGTAATTAAAATTGATAATCAGTTTTATTGCGAAGTAAATGGCGTTATGGTCGAGGCCGATGATATCACCCAGATTTATGATAATGCTATTTTTGAAGGCGAAAATCCGATTTTAAATTCGGCACATTTAATCGGCAGCTATGTTCAATCCTATATTGTGGATGAAGAAGGCCAAATTGTTACCGAAGACGGCACCCCCGAAGGTGAAAGGGTAGTGGTAAGTGGCCGTATCGAGCGCCTAACCACCGATGGTACCGATACCTTTGCTTATTTAGAAGGCGTTGAAGATCCAATTAATGTTGGCTTAATCTTCGATATTAGTGCTAAAAGCTCCACCGAAGCCGAGCCGGAAACCGAAGCAGAAACAGAGCAAGATAGCACTGTGGAACCAACAATTTAGTGTTACAGTATAAAAATAGAAAAGAGGTAACTTATTATGATGCGTTCGCTTTATTCCGGGGTGTCGGGTTTAAGAAATCATCAGACACGTATGGATGTAATAGGTAATAATATTTCTAATGTTAATACGGTAGGTTATAAAACCAGCCGTGTAGTTTTTCAAGATATTTATAGCCAAACCTCGCAAGCTGCTTCGGCCGCTACCGATGTTATCGGTGGTACTAATCCGATTCAGGTTGGCTTAGGTGTTACCTTATCGACCATCGATGTTTTACATACCGCCAGCGCCACCCAGCGTACCGATAATCCTCTCGATTTAGCAATTGAAGGCGAAGGTTTTTTGGTTATGGATATTGATGGCACCGATAATTATCATTATACTCGTGCCGGTAATTTATATGTTGATAATGCCGGTAATTTGGTTAATTCCAATGGTTATTTTGTAATGGGTTATGCTAATACTATTGCCTATGGCACGCCAACAGTAGATACTAGCACCGGCACTGTTACTTATCCCGATCCTACTATTACCGAAGGTACAACCTTAGGCGAAATAAGCTTTACCTATACTGCATCGATAGCTACCCCGGTAGAGCCGGCAACTACACCGCCCTCCTATACTATTGCCGATGAAGAAATTATGTATAGCGATATTTCTATCGATACCACCGGTACAATTAAGGGTATTAATCATAATAATGAAGAAGTGGTTATCGGCCAATTGGTGCTGTCGGTATTTTCCAATAATTCCGGTTTGGAAAAAGCAGGCAGCAGCTTATACCGCGAAACCGCCAACTCCGGCGAACCGCTTTATACCACCGCCAATGAAAATGGCGCCGGTATCTTTAATGTAGGCGGCTTGGAGATGTCGAATGTTGATTTGGCCTCCGAGTTTACCGATATGATTGTTACCCAAAGGGGTTTCCAAGCTAATTCCCGGGTAATTACCACATCCGATACATTGCTTGAAGAATTGATTAATCTTAAGCGTTAATTTAATTAAACTAGAGTTATATGGGGCGGCCTAGCCGCCCCAATTACCAGCTAAGCGAGGTAATATTATGATATTGGTAACCAGAATTAATAAAACAGATCAATTTTATATAAATGAGGATTTAATCGAGTTTATCGAAGAAACACCCGATACGGTTATTTCTTTGCAATCCGGCAAAAAGTTATTTGTGATGGAAACTGCCGAAGAAGTGATAAACCGCATTGTAAGCCATAAGCAAAGGGTGCTTAATTATCGGGAATTTAATACAAGAATATAACGACCCAAACTTTAGCAGTTTTTTGTTTAAGTTGCAGGGCTTTTTCCCCTTTATGGGGAATTAATAAAGGTATGGTATTTGTCTGGAGGTGTCTAATTCTGTGGAAATAACCACTATTGGCGGAATACTATTTGGCCTAATGTGTATTGTTGTTAGTATTTTCATAGGCGGTAGTATTAATTCTTTTGTCGATGTTCAATCAATTTTTATCGTAGTTGGTGGCGTTATCGCAGCTACAGTTATATCTTACCCTTTAAAAGTATTGCTTAATCTTATTAAGGTTGTGCGTAATGCTTTTATTGCTAAGCCTGTCGATTTGTTTAAAGATGTCGAGATGATTATCGATATCGCAAATATCGCTCGCCGCGAGGGTATTTTGGCCTTAGAAGAAAGCATTAATAATGCCGACGATCCATTCCTAAAAAAAGGCATTATGCTAATTATTGACGGTTCCGACCCGGAGCTTGTGCGCAGTATTATGGAAACCGAGCTGGCCTTTATTAAAGAGCGCCATACGCAGGGTATTGCCGTATTATTATCGATGGCCGCTTATTCGCCGGCCTTTGGTATGATTGGTACCCTAATCGGCTTGATTAATATGCTACTTGCCCTAGACGACCCCGATACCCTAGGCCCCAGTATGGCGGTGGCGATGATTACCACCTTTTACGGTTGTGTTATGGCCAATCTATTCTTTACCCCCTTGGCCAAAAAGCTTAAGTATATGAGTGATGAAGAGTATTTGCGCAAAGAGTTAATCTTAGAGGGCATACTTTCTATTCAAGATGGCGAAAACCCAAGGATTATTCGTGAGAAATTAAATGCATTTTTGTCGTATTCGCAATTAAACGAAACCCAAGTTCCCGCAAAAGATGGCGAGGCTGCAGCTGCGGAATAAATAAAGAGGGCTTATTATGTCGAGAATTGCTAAAAGAAGGGATAGCGGCGGCGGAGAAGAAGGCGGCGCATCCTGGATGGATACATATGGTGACCTGGTTACCTTGCTTTTATGCTTCTTTGTATTCTTATTTGCTTTTTCCAATGTGGATGAGGCCAAATGGGTGGAGATTGTGGGCGTATTTACCGGCCTGCAACCTACAATTATTAATCCATTAAGCATCGGTACAATTGTTGAAAGGGAAGTAGATTCGCTTAATGAAGCCGAAGATGCTCGTCAATCGCAAATGATTGCCGAAAACGAGGCCTTATTAGAAGTACCGGAGGAGTTTTACGAGCTTTATCAAAGTATCGAATCCTATATCGAATCGGAAAATTTGAATGCCGAGATTTTAGCCTCGCTAGAGGATAGAACTTTAACCATTCGTTTCTTCGATCAGGTATTATTCGTGTCAGGTGCGGCGGTGATTCGTGATGTGTTTGTACCTGTTATGGATCATATGTTGGGCATTTTTAATCAAAACCAAGATTTAATCAAAATGGTACGTATTGAAGGCCATACCGATGATGTGCCAATTTCCACGGCCATCTTTGAGGATAACTGGGATTTATCGGCTAAAAGGGCCAGCAATGTATTGCGTTATTTGCAAGGTTCGGAGCTTTTGCCGGATGATAAGCTATCTTGTGTTGGTTATGGCGAGTTTCAGCCGATTGATACTAATGAAACAACCGAAGGCCGTGCCCGTAATCGGCGGGTGGACTTTGTTATCGAAAGTGTAACCGATGAAATTACCATTCCTATCGAATAATACTCTTAAAGGACGGGTTTACGATGAAAAAAATTATTATCATAATTGTAGCCGCAGTTGTGCTTTTAGGCGGTGCTGCCGCTGCTTACTTTTTAATCTTTGCCGGTGATGGCGAGGAAGCCGTAGAGGTATTACCAACTTTTGATTATTCGCCCGGAGAATTCTTTGTTACCAATGTAAAGGATTCTAATCGTTTATTTAAATGTCAAGTGGTAATATCGGTTAATGATGAAACCTTAATCGAGGTGCTTACTTTGCAAAATGCCAAGGTAAGGGATACTATTATTTTTGCTTTGCGTAATCTTACCGAAGAAGATATTATGGATATTAATTTCCAGGATAATTTAAGGCAAATCCTAATCGACGATTTAAATGCCGCCTTTGAGGTGGAATCGGTAGTAGGGATTTGGTATGGCGATTATGTGATGCAATAAGGTTGATTTATTAAATAGAGAGGAGGCACACCTTGTCCGAAATACTGTCGCAAGCCGAAATTGATGAACTACTAAATGCTTTAACTTCCGGTGCCGAGCCGGAAGCAGAAGAAGAGCCATTGCCCTTTGGCGCCGATGCCAAGGTGTACGACTTCCGCAAAGCTAATAAGTTTCAAAAAGAGCATATGCGCACGATAAATATTGTGTTTCAAACCTTTAGCCAGCTTTTGGCCAATCGTTTAAGCTCGATGATGCGCACCAATTGTGAATGCGAGATTATGACTGTTGAAGAGCAAAGCTTTAATGAGTGGAATAATTCTTTGCCTTCGCCGGTTATTTTAGGTGTGTTAAAAATGCCCCCAATGCGGGGTTCTACCCTAATTCAAATTTCGCCGGAAATAGCCTATTCGATGATAAATCGTTTATTTGGTGGCACAGTGGAAAGCGATTCTTCTAAACAGTTTACCGAAATAGAATTAACCTTAATCAATAAAGTATTAAGACAAATGTTAGAAGTTTTCCCGATGGCTTGGGAAAAGATAATTAAATTAGAAGCCCTGCTGGAAAGGGTAGAGACAAGCTCTCAGTTTACCCAGGTAGTGGCCTTAAACGAAGCAATTGCAATTATTTTATTAGATTTAAAAATTGGTGATAGCAATGGTTTAGTAAGTTTTTGTATACCTTATGCATCGATGGAACCAATATTATCACAATTAAATACGCTGCTTTTATTTTCGGGGGCAGCCGATGAAGAAATTGAGCAGAACCCGGAATTAATTACCGAAAGATTATACAATACCCCGGTTAACCTAACCGCCTGTTTTACCGAAACCCCGGCAAAAGTAATTGATATAATGCGTTTGCAAAGAGGGGATGTTATCCGCCTTAAGCAAAGAACCGACGAGCCTTTAATGGTTAAAGTAGAGCATATACCCAAGTTTATTGCTACTATTGGTACCGCCCAAAAAAAATATGCAGTACAAGTGGTAGATATTATCAATGAGGAGGAAAACCCTGATGAGTGATGGCTTAAGTCAAGCGGAAATAGATGCTATGCTTGCAGGCAATATGCCTACAGGTGACGATGCTGAAAACGAGGATATATTAAACAGCCTGGTAGAAGGAGCAAACGAAGCCGCCGATCATGCCGAACAGGCTGCCGAAGCCGCTGATAGCGCTGAAGCTGCCGAAGCTGCCGAAGCTGCCATAAACACCGCCGCTGCTGAGCCTGATTTTGATGCTCCTACGGTTGTTTTGCCTGATGATAATAGTGCTGTTTATAAAGTTAGCGATTATTTAAATGATGTAGAAGTAGATTTATTAGGCGAAATAGGCAATATTTGCATGGGTTCGGTGGCAACCACCATGTATACTTTGCTGGATAGGCGTACAAATATTACTACACCCACCGTAGAAATTTTTGCCATAGCAGATGTAATTAAGGCCTATCGTGTGCCTTTTATCATGGTGGATGTGGAATATGTAAAGGGTATAGAAGGCAAAAACCTGCTAATGCTAAAAGAATCGGATGCGATGATGATCACCGATATCTTGATGGGTGGCGAAGGTATTGTTGATGCCGAAACCGAGCTAACCGAATTGCATATGAGCGCTATTAACGAGATTATGAATCAAATGATAGCCTCATCGGCAACTGCCTTATCGAAGATTTTAGGCGAAGTTGTAGATATTTCGCCGCCGAATGCTACTTATGTTGGTTTAGATAGCGATGTTGGCCAATTCTTAACCGATACCGAGGTTGTTATTAAAATCAGCTTTGATATGGAAATAGAAGGCCTGCTAAAGAGCCAGCTTTTACAAATTATGCCCTATAAAGTAGGCTTAGATTTGGCCGAAAAATTTATGGAGGCCGAAAGATTGGCCGCCGAAGCTGCAGCAGTGGCAACTCCGCCTCCTGCACCGGCACCTGATCCTGCACCTGCGGCACCGACAGCACCGGCTGCACCTGCGGCTCCGGCAGCACCGACAGCACCCAGTACTCCGCCGCCGCCTAGGGCAACTGCACCGCCTGTAGATGTGCATCCGGCAAATTATACCTCATTCGATGTGGGGGCAAATCAGCTATATCCGGATGATGGTGGCTTAGGGCTGGTATCGGATATTCCTTTACAGGTTTCGGTGGAATTGGGTAAAACTCAAAAAACTATTAGCGAAATCTTAGAATTTGGGATTGGCACAATTGTTGTTTTAGATAAAATTGCAGGCGAGCATGTTGATATTATGGTTAATGGCAAATTAATTGCATCCGGCGAGGTAGTGGTTATTGACGAAAATTATGGCGTTAGAATTACCGATTTATATGAGTAGTTTTGTTACCGCAAAAAGAATATACGGGTAAGGTGAATAATTATGAATATGAATAATTCCAGCATTTTATTGGAAACCGGAACTAATGAATTAGAAGTTTTAGAATTTACAATTGATGGAAAAAGTTTTGGCATAAATGTGGCCAAGGTTTTGGAATTGATGCAAATTCAACAGCCGCAGATGATCCCTCATTCCCATCCCTGCGTGGAGGGGATATTTCAGCCTCGTCAGGAAGTATATACCATTGTTGATTTGGCCAAGTATTTAGGCCTAAATCCCTCTGAAGATAGCTCGAAAGATTTATATATTATTGCCAATTTTAATAAAATTTGCATAGCTTTTCATGTGCATGGGGTAGAGAATATTCACCGCATATCTTGGAATGCAATCGAAGAATTGGACGATATTATTTATGGTGGCAATGATGGTGTGGTAACAGGTATTGCCAAAATTGATGGCCGTATTATTTCGATTTTAGATTTTGAGAAAATTTCCTATGATATTTCGCCGGAAACAGGAATTCAAATTGATGATATTCCTAATCCAACAGGTCGTAGCCGTAATTTCTATCCAATAGTAATAGCCGAGGATTCGGTTTTAATGCGCAAATTAATTTTACAAACTTTGGATAATGCCGGCTATATGAATATCATGGTAACTACAAATGGGCAGGAAGCCTGGGATTATTTAAATAGCTGCAAAAAAATTGCTTCCGAAATAGAAGTAGATATTGCCGAAAAAGTTTGCTGCGTAATTACCGATATCGAAATGCCGCAAATGGATGGGCATCGTTTGATTAAATTAATCAAAACCGATAAAACTTTAGCAAAAATCCCGGTAATAATTTTCTCGTCCTTAATCAATGAAGCTATGCGGATAAAAGGTGAGGAAGTTGGGGCAAATGCCCAGCTAACCAAGCCGGAAATTGGCCGCTTGTTAGAGGTTATTGATGATTTGGTAGGGGCCTTGCCCTTTGATAGCCCAGCTGAATAATGGGCTTGACAAAAGGCTAACTATTGTTTATACTTATATAATTGATAAAAAAACAAGGAGCGTACAAATGAAAAGAATTACAACTATTCAAGCTGCAAAGCTAGCTAAAACCGTAAAAAGCGGTGGCTGTGGCGAGTGTCAAACATCTTGTCAGTCGGCCTGCAAAACCTCTTGTGGCGTAGCCAATCAGCCCTGCGAAAAAAAATAAGCAAAAAAACAAAAGGCCGTGACAAAAGTCGCAGCCTTTTTTTATACTAAAAAATT
>CAYJBP010000039.1:7995-19406 GCA_964368605.1 uncultured Peptococcaceae bacterium
TATGCACGTAGCTAGTACTCAAAATCAAAGATTTTGGCATTAGCTCAGGGGCTAAGCCCCAAAAAGTATCTTGGGGCTAAGCCCCAAAAGGAGAACAAAATGCTACATCAATATAAACTAAAAGACTTAAACATAGTGCTAGACCCAATAAGCGGTTCAATTCACCTGGTAGACGACCTAGCTTATGATATAATAGAGGCTTATCAAAGCCAAGCAGAAGCCAAAATCATCAGTAATATGCAAGCCAAATACAAAAATATAAGTGAGCAGGAAATAAAAGATTGCCTAGCCGATATAGCCGAGCTAAAGCAAAACGGCCAACTATTTACCGAAGATAATTATCAAAACCTGGCTCAAAACTATAAAAATAAAGGCAAGGTTATCAAAGCCTTATGCCTGCATATAGCTCATAGCTGCAATCTTAATTGTGAATATTGCTTTGCCGCCCAAGGCAAATATCATGGCCAAGAAGCATTAATGAGTAAAGAAACTGCAATAAGAGCAATAGATTTCCTAATCGAAAATTCCGGTAGCAGGCATAATCTGGAAGTGGATTTTTTTGGCGGCGAGCCGCTGTTAAACTGGCAGGTTATTGTAGAAACAGTAAATTATGCCCGCCAAATTGAAAAGCAAAAAAATAAAAACTTTAGATTTACACTAACCACCAATGGCATGCTCTTAAATGACGATATCATCAATTTTGCCAATAAAGAAATGGCCAATGTGGTGCTCTCGCTAGATGGCAGGGCCGAGATTCATGATAAGTGGCGAGTCGATTATAATGGCAAGGGTAGTTATCAAAAAATTGTCCCTAAATTCCAAGAATTTGTAACAAAGAGAAAGCATCAAAATTATTATATACGCGGCACATTCACGCGCGAAAATATCGATTTTACCAATGATATTCAGCATATGCTGGATTTAGGATTTAAAGAATTAAGCATGGAACCAATTGTTTGCGAAGCAGATAATCCCTTAGGTATAAAAGAGGCAGATTTGCCAATTTTGGCCGAACAGTACAATTTATTGGCCGAAATGATGCTAAAAGAAGCCGCAAATGGCCAAGAATTTAGCTTTTATCACTATATGATGGATTTTGATCATGGGCCTTGCGTCTATAAATGCATAACCGGCTGCGGTAGTGGAACCGAATATATGGCGGTTACACCGCAAGGCAAATTATATCCCTGCCATCAATTTGTTAGTGATGAAGAATATTGCCTGGGCGATATTTGGCAGGGCATAACCAATCCAAGCATAGAGCAAAAATTCAAAGACTGCACCCTATATAGCCGCCCGGATTGCAAAGATTGCTGGGCAAAATTATACTGTGCCGGAGGCTGTGCTGCTAATAATTATCATGCAGGCGGCGATATTCTGGCCGTTTATGAGCTGGGCTGCCAATTATTTAAAAAAAGAATGGAAGCCGCTATCTATTATCAAATTAAAAAGGAGGAATTGGTATGAGCCTAACGCCAATTTGTGACTTTCTTAAAGAATATATTGCTAGCGATAAAAGCCGCCTGCATATGCCCGGCCATAAAGGCAAAGTAGTTTTTGGCCCCGAGCCATATGACATAACCGAAGTAAGAGGGGCAGATAATCTATTTGTGGGCGATGGCATTATTGGCCAAAGCGAGGCTATTGCCGGCCAATTATTTGGTAGCCGCCAAACATTTTATTCGGCAGGGGGGTCGTCGCAAAGCATTAAGGCGATGCTTTATTTGGCGCTAGCGGCAAGCCCCAAAAAATCAAGAACCATTTTAGCCGGCCGCAATGCCCATAAATCATTTTTGCATGCCTGTGCCTTGGTGGATATAGAGCCGGTTTGGCTATACCCCGAGCATTATAAATCGCTATGTAGCTGTGATATCAGCCCCGAGCATTTAGCTAAAACCCTAGATAATATGGCAGATTTACCGCTGGCGGTTTATATTAATGGCCTGGATTATTTAGGCCAAAGCCCGGATTTGGCCGCCTTTGCCCAAATTTGCCATCAGCGCAAAATTTTGCTGCTGGTAGATAATGCCCACGGTGCCTACCTGGCCTTTACCGATAAAGCAAAGCATCCCTTGGCCTTGGGCGCGGATATATGCTGCGATTCGGCGCATAAAACTTTGCCGGTTTTAACCGGCGGCGCTTACTTGCATATTGGTAAGAACAGTGCCTATAATTTTGAGGATTATGCCAGGCAAGCTTTGTCGATATTTGGTTCTACCAGCCCATCTTATTTAATTATGCAGTCTTTGGATTTTACCAATGGCCTGCTGGCCGAGGAATTTCCGCTAAGGCTGGCAAAAACGATTGCCAGAATTGAGCAAGCCAGAGCTAATTTGCGTGCTAAAGGCTTAAATATTGCCGATTCCGACCCCTTGCGCATAGTATTTGATACCGCCGATTATGCATTAAGTGGCTTTGAGATTGGCGATATTTTGCGTGCGTCTTTAGTAGAGCCCGAGTATTGTGATAATCAATTTTGCGTTTTGATGTTAAGCCCCTATGTGGATGAACGGGATTTTGCCAGAATAGAAAAGGCCGAAATTAAGATTCAAGGCGGCAAAACTGTGAGCAATCCGCCATTATTGGGCGAGGCAAAGCAAGTGATGTCGCCCAGGGCAGCGCTATTTGCCAAAAGCGAAACAATAAAGGTAAAAGATGCCCTAAACAGGGTATGTGCAGCGCCGGCAGTATCTTGCCCACCGGCAATCCCGATTGTGGTAAGCGGCGAATTAATCAGCGAGCAAGCGATAGCAGTATTCAATTACTATGGCATTGAAAAAATAGATGTAGTGGTGGAATAGTAAAAATTTTCTTTTGCTTACTTTTCTTTTTTAAAAGAAAAGTAAGGGTTTTGCCAAAATAAAAAACACCCCAAGCGGTGTTTTTTATTTTGGATTAATCCTGATTAGGCTGATCACGAATGTCATCTAAATATTTTTCCCTAAAATAAAGTTGAAAAGGAGCGAGAATATCAATAACAAGTTGGGTAGCATTAAGTAAGTCTAAGTATAATTGGCGATAATCCGGCTCTTCCGAGCTGGGGCTAACTTTTTTTAAGTCCATAATAATTCCCCCAATCTAATATCGTATGTCTACATTATACATCTTTAAAGTCTATATGTAAAGAGCATATATGTAGTAATCTATAAGAAAAGAGATTAAGGGGCTATTATGCAATTATCAATTTTAGAAATACTACAAGAAAAGCAAAAAACAAAATACTGGCTATATAAGCAAATGGGCATGAGTTATCAAAACTTTAATCGTATGGTTAATAATCAAACCACATCAATTAAATTTGCTAATCTGGAAGCTTTATGCCAAATTTTAGAATGTGAACCAAATGATTTAATAAAATTAGACAAAAATTAATTCCGATCTTCCTTAACAAAATAAATACCGCCCAGCGAAAAAATATTGACGATATATTTAATCAATAAATTGGCAATAAAAAGCGAACCTAAAACGCTAAGCGGCAAAACGCCGGCAAAAGCGATAGCCAAGAAAATAATGGTATCGATGGGAATAGATATCGCATTGGATAGCAAAACCCGTAACCATTGCTTTTTGCTGCCATATTTGGTCTTAACCAGGCTGTAAATATGGGTATCTAAAAGCTCGGCAGCAGTCATCGCCACGATAGAAGCGGCCACTAAGCGAATGCCGGGCAGAAGAATTTGGCCATATTCAATTTGGGGGCCAACGGCCATGTCGGCAGGCAAAATGGCGATTAAGTAAATAAATAAAAACATCAAAATATTAAGAACAGCTGCCAAAATAATAATAAAACGGGTAAGGGCAGCGCCGGCCTTTTTATGTAGCAAATCGCGAGCGGTAAAGGTTAAAGGGTAAAGCAAAGTACCGCCATCGATAGAAAGCCCGGCTAAAAAAATTATTCTTAATGACCCTAAATTAGCAAAAAGGGTAAGTGCAATATAAGCGCAGGCCGCAATCAATAGAATGCGTAACCTGCGCTCGGCTTGTAAATCATTTTGCCCCAAGCTTAGGGCTTGTTGGTTATTTAACATAAATCTCCTAATTATCCTAAAAACATCCTAGCTGACAGTAACGTACTTTAATCTTTAAATCATTAGCCATATCGCCAACAATTTGATAAGGCAAATTAAGCTCTTCGGCCAAAGCACGAGCCTGGGCACAGCTAATCATATTATCACGGGACTTTTTCTTAATTAATTCCATTAATTCTTCTTTTTGGGCATCGCTGATATTCATAAATATTACCTCCTAAAAAATACTATATTTAAATTTTACTATAAAAATTTGATTTTGCCAAGTATTTATTAAAAAAAAAGCTGGTAATATCAAAATATTTATGCTATAATATATAAGGTAATTATCGAAAGTGCATATTCAGTACGAAATAAAAAATATTGAGGCAAGTCCTCAAAATTTTAGGGGGCTATAGCTCAGTTGGTTAGAGTGCTTGCTTGACATGCAAGAGGTCACTGGTTCGAGCCCAGTTAGCCCCACCAAGCAGTGTAAAACTGCACCCAAGGTCGCGCTCTAGGTTATGCTAGGGCATATTTTAGCCCGCGGCGATAGGGGTTGAAAAATCGGTTCTGTATTCCAATAGCCGCAACATAATGTTGCGGCTAATTTTTTTAAATACATATGTATCATTAAGGGGGATTTTTTGATGAGTCTTAATCAAACTCCGGCAGCTAATCGGGTGCATATCGGTTTATTTGGCAGGCGCAATGCCGGCAAATCGAGCCTAATTAATGCGCTAACCAATCAGGATTTAGCCATTGTGTCGGATATTCCGGGCACAACCACCGACCCTGTGCAAAAAGCGATGGAAATTTTGCCGCTAGGGCCGGTAATGTTAATTGATACGGCCGGCATCGACGATGATGAGCAGGGCTTAGGCGAAAAAAGGATTGCTAAATCCAAGGCGGTTTTAGAGAAAATCGATATCGGACTTTTAATTATCGATGCTCGTGAAGAATTAAGCCAAGCCGAGCTGGATTTAATCAAGGAATTTGAGCAAAGGGCAATCAATTATCTGCTGGTTTATAATAAATCGGATTTATTAGCTGCGCCTTTAAGGCAAGAGCAGCATTTTTATGCCAGTGCCTTAACCGGCGAAAATATTGATGCTTTGCGCCAAAAAATCGCCGAGCTAAAGCCGGCGACTATCAGCGAATTCCCTTTAGTTAGCGATATAATTAAGCCTAAAGATATGCTGCTTTTGGTTATCCCGGTGGATAGTGCTGCCCCTAAGGGGCGCTTGATTTTGCCGCAGCAGCAGGTGATTAGGGATATTTTAGATAGCGGCGCCTTGGCCACAATTTGCCAAGAAAGCGAGCTAACGGCCACTTTAGCTGCTCTTAAAGAACCGCCACGTTTGATTATTACCGATAGCCAAGTTTTTGGCGAGGTGGTTAAAAAAATTGATGCTAAGCAGCCTTTAACTTCGTTTTCGATTTTATTTGCTCGGCATAAAGGCGTGCTTAATCCTTCGATTGCCGGTATCGAGGCGCTTAGTCGGCTTAAAAGCGGTGCAAAAATATTGATTGCCGAGGGTTGTAGCCATCATCGTCAATGCGAGGATATCGGTACTGTTAAATTGCCCCGTTGGATTAGGGAGTTTACCGGGCTTGATTTGGATTTTGATTTTAGCAGCGGTGGCGGTTTTCCCGATGATTTAACTAAGTATCAGCTGATAGTACATTGTGGGGCATGTATGCTGCCGCCACGGGTGATGCAGTATCGGCTGCGCCAGGCCGAGCAACAAAAGGTGCCTATTACTAATTATGGGCTGATTATTGCCCATATGCAGGGGATTTTGGAGCGTAGCTTAGGGGCGCTGCCCCTAAAACCCAGCAATTTTTGAAAAAATTGAGTAAACTTTTAGAGATTGTATAAGTTGGGGCGTCTTTGATTGGGTAGTTTTTTTCGGGTTTCTTTTACTCTGTTTAGGTTGATGGGGCAGGGGATAAGGCCTTCTTGTTCGCTGCCTGCGGCTATGATAATGCCCATGGGGTCGATGGCTAGGCTTTGGCCGATAAAGTTTTCGCCTGTTTGATTGCAGGCTAGGATATAGGCCGAATTTTCTATCGCTCTGGCTTTGGCCAGGTTAATAAAGTGATCGCTTTTTAAATTACCTTGATACCAGGCTGCTGGGATAATCATAATTTCTGCCCCGGCTAGGAATTGATTGCGGGCAATTTCCGGGAAGCGTAATTCATAGCATACAAAAAGCCCTAATTTGCCAAATGGGGTATCAAGCGGCTTAAATAATTGGTCGCCGGCTTTTTTATAGGCCGATTCTTGATGATTAAAGGCATCAAATAAATGGGTTTTACGATATTTGGCCTTAAATTGGCCATCATTATCAAGGATGATAATCGTATTATAGGTGCGTTTATGATTATCATTTTCGATATATTCATTGATACCAAAAATTAGCCAGGTTTGATGCTTTTTGGCTAAGGCCGACATGGCTTGCACAAAAGGGCCGTCTTGGCTTTGGGCTGCTTGATTTTGGCTTAGGTTTGGATTGGGGTTTAGGCCTTCGCTGCTCATAAAATATTCGGGAAAGACCACCATTTGGGCTTGATATTTGGATTTTGATTCTTTAATCATGGCTTCGGCTTTGATTAGATTTTGCTGCCAATCGGCCGCCGATTGCACTTGCGCTAAAATTATCATTGGCATTTGCCCTCCTTTGCTTTATTATACCTTTAGTTGGCTTTTTTTGTCAAATTGTTTAGGAGCGTTGCCCCTAAGACCCTGCAATTTTTTAAAAAATTGAGTAAACTTTTAAGATTTTGCTTGACAAATCTTTGGTTTTAGGGTATATTTTATAAATACAAATGCATTGATGGGGAGAGTAGGCTTAATGCCGCGTTACAGAGAGCTGCCGTTAGCTGCGAGGCAGTACGTGGATAAGTTTTACGCTGGCCCCTGAGCAGTCAGCTGAACATTTTTTATTAGTAGGTGCGAACGGTTTGCCCACCGTTATCGGGGCTGTAGCCAGGCTTTTGGCTGCTTCGAGTGGGGATTTATCCCAATAAGAGTGGTACCGCGGAGAGTTTATCTTCGTCTCTTGACTTTAATTTCAAGAGGCGTTTTTTTTTCGCCTCAAAATCTTAATTTTTGGAGGAATTATCATGAAAATTGCATTTTCCACATTAGCTTGCCCAACATTTAGTTGGCGCGAAATTTACTCGATGGCCGGCGATTTAGCCTTCGATGGCATCGAAATCCGTGGCTTGGGTGACGATATCAATGTCGTGCGCTCGCAGCCCTTTACCGACGAAAATATTGCCTCTACTTTACAAACCCTAAAATCTTTGCATTTAAGTATCCCGATTTTTTCATCCGATTGCTGCCTTAAATTTGCCGATCGCAAAGAGCAAAATCTTAAAGAAATTTCGGCTTATATCGAATTAGCCGCTAAAATGAATACCCCCTATGTGCGGGTTTTGGGCGATAATAAAGGCCTACCTGATGACGATATCGATGATCAACTAATTATCAGCCAATTAAAAGAGTTAGCACCGATTGCTGCTGCTTATAATATCACTTTATTGATCGAAACCAATGGTGTTTATGCCGATACCTCTCGCCTGCGCAAATTGCTAGAGCAAGTAGCAGATGATTCTGTAGCTGCGCTTTGGGATATGCAGCATCCTTATCGAGTGATGAATGAAAGCCCTGAGCAAACCGTACAAAATTTGGGCGCATATATTAAGCATGTTCAGATTAAAGATTCGGCTCTTGAAAATGGCCAAATTGTTTATAAGATGATGGGCGAAGGCGATTTGCCGATTAATGAGATGATTTTAAGCCTGGAATCGATTAATTATGAAAATTATATTTCTTTGGAATGGTTAAAGCGCTGGAGCGATAATTTAGAGGATGGCGGTATTGTAATTCCTCAGTTCCGTCACTATATGAGCCAATATATTGGCCAGGCTAATGTTCGCAATGATTTATATACCAGTAATCGTGGCGATGGCCAATATATTTGGGAAAAAGATACGCTTATCGATTTAACTTTCCCTCAATTATTAGATCGTGTGGTGGAGGAATTCCCTGATCAATGCGCCTTTAATTATACCACCATGGATTATACCCGCAGCTATAGCGAGTTTAGGGATGATGTAGACCAATTTGCTCGCAGCCTAATTAGCCTAGGCGTTAAAAAAGGCGATAAAGTTGCAATTTGGGCAACCAATGTGCCTGCCTGGTTTATCACATTTTGGGCTACTACCAAAATCGGTGCGGTTTTAGTTACCGTTAATACCGCCTATAAAATTCATGAAACAGAATATTTATTGCGCCAAAGTGATACCCATACTTTAGTAATGGTTGATGGCTTTAAAGATTCCGACTATGTGGGCATTATTAAGCAAATTTGCCCGGAATTAGCCAGCCATCAGCCCGGCCAGCCTTTGCATAGCAGCCGCTTACCCTTTTTGCGCAATATTATCACCATCGAATCTACCCAACCGGGTTGCTTAACCTGGAATCAGGCTTTAAGCTATGCTCAAAAAACTCCGATAGAGCTTGTTTACCAGCGTATGGCCATGATTAGCCGCCATGATGTTTGCAATATGCAATATACATCCGGCACAACAGGCTTCCCTAAAGGGGTAATGCTTACCCATTATAATGTAGTTAATAATGGTAAAACTATTGGCGACCGCATGGATTTATCCACGGCCGATAGCTATTTAATTCATGTGCCGATGTTCCATTGCTTTGGCATGGTTTTGTCGATGACATCCTCGGTTACCCATGGTTCTACTATGGTGCCGATTCCTGCTTATTCGCCTAAACTGGCCTTAGATGCCATCAAAAAGACCAAAATTACGGCCATAAACGGCGTACCAACCATGTTTATTGCCATGCTCGAGCATCCAGAATTTGCCGATACCGATTTTAGCAATTTGCGCACCGGCATTATGGCCGGCAGCCCTTGCCCAATTAAGGTTATGCAAGATGTTATCGATAAAATGCATATGGACGAAATAACCATTGTATTCGGACAAACCGAGTCTTCGCCAGGTTGCACCCAAAGCAGCTCGGACGATGATATTGAGGTAAAAGTGGGCACGGTTGGCCGCCCCTTGCCGGGTATTGAATGCAAAATTGTAGATCCTGAAACCGGTGAGGATTTGCCGGATGATACCGATGGTGAATTTGTGGCACGTGGCTATAATATTATGCGTGGTTATTATAAAATGCCTGTTGCAACATCCAATGCTATTGATGCCGAAGGATGGCTTCATACAGGTGATATGGCCAGACGTCGCCCTGATGGTAATTATCGTATTACCGGCAGGATTAGGGATATGATTATCCGTGGCGGCGAAAATATTTACCCTAAAGAAATTGAAGATTTTCTTTATACCAATGAAAAAGTTCGTGATGTACAGGTTGTAGGCGTGCCTGATAAGCAATACGGCGAAGAAATATTAGCCTGCATTATCCTAAAAGATGGGGTAGAGGCTACCGAGGCCGAAATGAAAGAGTATGTAAAAGATCATATGGCTAAACAAAAAACCCCACGTTATGTACGATTTGTTCATGATTTTCCAATGAATGCAGCCGGCAAAATCATGAAATATAAAATGGTTGAAGAAGCGATTGAGTATTTAGGTTTACAAGAAGATAGTGCAATTGAAACGGCATAGTTAAAAGTTTTTTATTCTTTTTTTACAAAAAAAATATTCTTAAGCAGGGGCTGCGCAAAAAATATGCGCAGCCCTTAATTAAAACCATTGACAAATAAAAAATATATGATATACTGTTAACAGGTTTATAGTTGAGGCTATAAACAAATAGACTAGGCTTGAAAACAAATATCTTTTCGAGCAAGAAAGAGGCGAGAAAAATGAGAAAAGAATTAACAAATCGCATTTATTTGGATCAAAAGGAAAACCCCACAAAATGGTATAATGTGCAGGGAGATATGCCCAATAAAATGGCGCCTATGCTCAATCCTGCAACAATGCAGCCGGTCAAGCCAGAGGACATGTCGGCTCTTTTTGCGTCCGAATTACTAAAGCAAGAGATGAGCACCGAGCGTTATATCGAGATTCCCGAAGAAGTGCAGGCTCTATATCGCGAGTGGAGGGCAACCCCCTTATGCCGTGCCCGCAACTTGGAAAAGCTGCTCGATACGCCGGCTAAAATTTACTTTAAATACGAGGGCGATAGCCCTACCGGCAGCCATAAGCTAAATACGGCTTTGCCGCAGGTATACTATAATAAGCTCGAAGGTATCAAAAAAATTACCACCGAAACCGGTGCCGGCCAGTGGGGCTGTGCTTTATCGGTGGCCTGCAATAAATTCGACATGGAATGCATGGTTTATATGGTAAATGTAAGCTATAATTCCAAGCCTTATCGCCGCATTTTTGTAGAAAGTTATGGCGGTAAAATCGTGGCCAGCCCTTCGCCTTTAACCAATGCAGGGCGTGCTATTTTAGCTAAAGACCCTAATTGCAGTGGTGCTTTAGGCATAGCCATCAGCGAGGCTGTTGAAGAGGCTGTGCTTAGTGATGATACCCGTTATTGTTTGGGCAGTGTATTAAATCATGTGCTTTTGCATCAAACAATTATTGGTGAAGAGGCCAAATTGCAAATGGCTAAGGTTGATGCTTATCCAGATGTGGTTATTGGTTGCGTGGGTGGCGGTAGTAATTTTGGCGGCATTGCCTTCCCCTTTATGGCCGATAAATTTGCCGGTAAAGATATTAAAATTATCGGTGTAGAGCCTAAAGCTTGCCCCACTATGACTAAGGGTAAATATGCTTATGATTTTGGTGATACTGCCTGCTTAACCCCGATGATGAAAATGCATACTTTGGGTAGCGGCTTTATTCCTTCCGGTATTCATGCCGGCGGTTTGCGCTATCATGGCTGTGCGCCTTTGGTTTCTAAGCTATTACATGATGGTTTTATGGAGGCTCGTGCTTATAATCAAACCGAATGCTTCGATGCCGCTTTATTATTTGCTAAATCTTCGATGATTATGCCTGCTCCGGAGAGCACCCATGCCATTAAGGCTGCTATTGATGAGGCACTTTTGGCCAAAGAAGAAGGCAAAGAAAAGACCATTTTATTCTGCTTATCCGGCCATGGCTACTTTGATATGGTTGCTTATGAGAATTATTTGGCCGGTAAATTAGTAGATACCCCCTTCCCGGATGATGATTTGGCAGCCAGCTTAGCTACTTTACCGGAAGCAGATCAAAAATTTGTGGATATGGGTTGATTTTAAGCTATTTTTTGAAGTTTTACTCAATTTTTTACAAAAAATTGCGGGGTATGGGGCAGAGCCCCATGGTCTTAAAACAAAACAGCCCGCAATATTAAGCAATATACCGACAACTGTCATAGATAATAAGAGGCTAACCAAATAATTATATTTG
>CAYJBP010000040.1:0-18708 GCA_964368605.1 uncultured Peptococcaceae bacterium
GTCAAAAGATTAAGGTCAAAAGATTAAGACCTTTGCTTTTTGTAAAAAGCAAAAGCAAAAACTTTTAGAATTTATAAGGGTTGCCGTTTTAACGACAACCCTTTCTTTATTCCTGAAAAGTTTGCTTAGCCCAAATTTGGTAAATCTGTAGCAAATTGCTTAAATGATACAATATCACCATGCTTAAATTGCTGATAAGGTAAATTTTTATCATTTTCCAGATAATCAGTTACCAAATATACATCCAAACCTAATTCAGCCGCAACCATATCTTCCTGCACATTATTGCCTACCATCAAACAATCACTAGGCTGCTTGCCTATATGCTGCAAAATCTCACTATAATAACTTAAATTAGGCTTGCAAAAATGACTGTTAAGATAATGCGTAATATAATCAAAATCATCCATAACCAAATTAAGCCAGCCCAAACGAGTAGCTATAGCCTGTGGCGGAAATAATGGATTAGTAGCCAAAACCAAAGTATAACCCTTAGCTTTTAAACCCTCGATAAAATCCCTATCAATAAACTTTGTACCCAAAACTTGCTTAATTTGATCAAATTCCTCACTGTAAAATTGATCAAAATGCGGCTCCATTGCCAATACCTGCTCGCCCAAAACTTGACCATAAGTCTGCCAAAAACACTGATGATTAAGCTGGCTACCATCATTTTTAATCATCGCCGCCGTGCCTTGCCATATACCCTCGATAGCCTGCGGCATCGGCAAACCAAATGTAGTGCATTTATGACCCAAAAGATGCATATAATTATCAATAAAATCGCTTTGCCAAAAAGGAACCAAAGTGCCGTCTAAGTCAAATAATATCGTGTTCATAAATACCCCTTAATCTTGAGCAAAATTGTCAAAATAACCCTGGATTAAAATAATAGGCGTGCCTTTATCACCACTGCCGGAGGTTAAGTCGCATAAAGAACCAATTAAATCGGTTAATTGACGAGGTGTTGTACCTTGAGAATCCATTTGCCCTTTTAAATCGCTGTTTTTATTAAGGATATAATTGCTGATTGCATCCTTTAAATCCTGCCCTTTAAGGCTGGCAAAATGATTATCAGCCAAATACTTTAACTTAACCTCATTAGGTGTGCCCTCTAAACCCCGAGTATAAGCAGGAGATACCACCGGATCGGCCAATTCCCAAATATGACCAACCGGATCTTTAAAGGCCCCATCACCATAAATCATAACCTCTAATTTAAGCTTGCTGCGTGTAAGCAGTTCTTGTTGCAATTTATCAACAAAATCTTGCCCATCCTTAGGGAAAAGCTTAATCCGCTCTTCTCCTGCCTTATTAGAACCTAATAGCCCATATTGCGGATGAAAACCACTGCCATTGCATTCGGCATTTAAAATATCGGTTAATAGCAAAACTTGCTCGGCACCGGCTTTTAATAAACGCTTTTGGCTGCGCTTACGGCTATGAATATCGCAGCAGATAATATGCTTAGCATAAGGCAAAATAGCCTCGGGCTGATTGCCAAAAACAAATTCTACCTCTACACCTAAACTTGTAACTAATTCTTGATAATAAGTTACATAATCGACGCCGGTAAATAAATGCTTGGTTTCGCCAAAATGCTGACGATATTCGGCCAAAGTTAAAATATCGCTATCCGGATTAAGGTTGGCATTATCGATATCATCCCAGCTAATTAGCTGATTACCCACTTCGTCGGCCGGGTATTTCATTAAGATAACCACTTTTTTGGCCGCCGCAGCTAAACCTTTTAGGCAAATTGCAAAACGATTGCGGCTCATAATCGGGAAGATTAGGCCAATAGTGTCGGCTTTCATTTTAGATTTAACATCGGCGGTAATTTGCTCGATTGTTGCATAATTATTCTGCGCACGCGCTACCACCGCTTCGGTAATAGCTACCACATCTTTATCTTTAAGCTCTATATTTTCCTGGCTGGCTGCATTCATCACCACATCAGCCACTATATTTACTAAATCGTCACCTTGACGAATAATCGGTGCTCTTAAACCCCTAACTACAGTTCCTAAACATCTTTCCATAATTATACCGCCTTTTGTTATATTTATTGATGAAAAATATATTACTCAGTGCTCCAGCCTGCTAAATAATCGGCTTGCTCTTTGGTTAAGGTATCGATTTTATAGCCCATAAAATTAAGCTTGCGGCCGGCAACCTCTAAGTCGATTTCTCTTGGAACCTGCACAATTAATTGCTCGGGCTTATGCTTAACCAGATGATAAGCGCTTAAGGCTTGCAAGGAAAAGCTCATGTCCATAATTTCGGCCGGATGGCCGTCGCCGGCGGCTAAATTTACCAAGCGTCCTTCAGCGATAACGGCAATTGTATTGCCATTATCTAAGGTATAGCCCATAATATTATGGCGCAGTTCTTTTTGGCTAACTGCCACTTTGGCTAAAGTGGCCATGTCGATTTCTACATCAAAATGGCCGGCATTGGCCAAAATTGCGCCATCTTGCATTTGCTTAAAATCGGCTTCGGCAATAACATTATTGCAACCGGTAACGGTAATAAAAAAGTCGCCGATAGCTGCGGCTTCATTAATTGGCATTACAGTAAAGCCATCCATAATAGCCTCGATTGCTTTGATTGGGTCAATCTCGGTAACTATAACTTTAGCGCCTAAGCCTTTGGCTCGCAAGGCTACCCCTTTGCCGCACCAACCATAGCCGCAAACAACTACGGTTTTGCCGGCTACTACCAGGTTGGTAGTGCGGTTTATGCCATCCCAAACCGATTGACCCGTACCATAGCGATTATCAAAAAGATATTTGCATTGGGCATCATTAACCAAAATCATCGGGAAGCGTAATTTATTTTCCTGCGCCATGCCTTTAAGGCGAATAACCCCGGTGGTAGTTTCTTCGCAACCACCAATAATTTTATCACAAAGCTCGGGGAACTCCTCATGGAGCATATTGACAATATCGCCACCATCATCGATAATTAAATCCGGGCCAATTTGGCAAATTTGGCGCAAATTATCCTTATATTCGTCCATGGTGCAATTATACCAGGCATAAACATGGATGCCATCTACAGCCAAAGCTGCGGCAATATCATCCTGGGTGGAAAGCGGATTGCTGCCTGCCACATACATTTCGGCACCGGCTGCGGCCATAACTTGGCATAAATAAGCGGTTTTAGCCTCCAAATGGATGGAAAGCGCAACTTTTAGGCCGGCAAAAGGTTTTTCTACCACAAATTGCTCATAAATGCTATTAAGCACCGGCATATTTTGTTTAGCCCAAGCAATTTTGCGCTGACCTTCGGCAGCCAAGTTGATGTCCTTTACCGCATAATTTGAATTAGTCATCATTTCACTTCCTTATATTTTGTTGATAGTTAATTATCATATCATTATATCAACATCATTATATCACGCACTTAATAAAATGTATAGATTTTTAGCAGATTTATAAAAAAAAATAAAAATTTTATAATAAATCTTGGCTTTTTGCTTCAAAAAGTATATAATAGAATGATAAACTGAGGAGGTTTTTGTTAATGTTTAAAAAAATACTACTGATTTTTTTATCGATACTGATAATAGCCCTAACCGGCTGCGCGGCCGAGCCTGCCGAAACGGTAGAGCCGGAAACTGTAACCCAGGAAGAAGCCGAGCCGCCTGCTGCTAATACCGATATTCGTTTGGTTTTTGCAAGCGGTGCCAAAACCGGGGCTTATTACCCATTAGCAGGTGTTTTGTCTAAGGTTATTAATGATTATGCCGGCTATATTAATTTTAGTGTGGCCGAAACCGCCGGTTCGCTTGAAAATATCGAGCAAATAAATCAAGGCTTAGCGCAGCTGGCCATAGCCCAAACCGATACCTTGGATTATGCCTATCATGGCACCGAAACTTGGACTAAAGAGCCTGCTACTAATATGCGCAGCTTGCTAAATCTTTATCCCGAAGTATGCCAAATTGTGGTGGCTGCCGATGCCGAGATTAATACTATTGCCGATTTAGCAGGTAAAAGAGTGGCCGTGGGCGAGGTTGGTTCGGGTATTGAGGCTAATGCTAAGCATATTTTGGCTGCTTATAATCTTAGCTTTGCCGATTTGCAAATCCAGCAATTAGGGGCCGAAGCTGCTGCTTTAGCTTTAAAAGATACGGCGATTGATGCCTTTTTTATTACTTCGGCTGCACCAAATGCCGTGCTGATGAATTTGCAAAATGAGTTTAATATTAAGCTGATAGGCCTGGAAAATGAAAAAATCGATACCTTGGTTGCCGAATATCCATTTTATAGCCGAGCTAGTCTGGGTAATGCCGATTATGGCTTTTTAGCTGCCGATATTCAAGGCATAGCGGTGCAGGCCGGTTTAATTTGCGCCCCCGATTTGCCCGATCAGGTGGCTTATGATATTGTTAAGGCGATTATTGAAGGACAAAGCCAAATTACCGAAAGCCATGCTAAGGGTGCTTTTATTAATCAAAATAATGCTATTAGCGGTTTAAGTTTAGACCTACATCCCGGGGCGAGGCTTTATTTTGAGGAAATTGGAGTTTTATAAAGAAAACAAGAGACCTTAAAAGAGCTGCCGCATTAACTAATTTTTGGAAGTTTTAATCAATTTTTTACAAAAAATTGCAGGGGTATTGGGGGCTGCGCCCCCAAGGTCTTAAAACCGGCGCCTTTTGGCAAAGCCAAAACAGTCCACAATATCAAGCCAAAAACCAATAATCGTCATGAATGTAAATAAGGGGCTATCGCTTTTGCGATAGCCCCTTTTGCCAATTGAAAGAAATAAGGTCAAAAGATTGGCAGTTTTTGAAAAAAAGCATCAAAAAACTTTTGCTCCTACTCTTGTATTGCTATAAAAGTTTGGCCAATTCGGCTTCGGCTTGCTCCCATTCGGCAAAACATTGCTCCAGTTTGGCTTGGGCTTCCTCGCGCTTTGGCGCCAAAACAGCCAATTGCTGATAATCGCTGGCTGCCTGCTCAATAGCTAAATCTATCTCTGCCAATTCTAGCTCGCCTAAAGCACAGGCTGCCTCTTTTTTTTCCAGATTATGCTTGGCCTTACGTAATTGGCTTTGTGCCTCCTTACGCAGGGCATAGTCGCCTTTGGGGGCGGCTTTTTTAATGGTAGGCTCCGGGCTGTTTAAGGCTTTTACTTGCTCCATCTTGGCTAAATAATTATCATAATTGCCTAAATAACTGCTTAAACCATCGGCGGCTAAAACATAAATCTTGGTGGCCAGGCGATTGATTAAATAACGATCATGCGATACGATTAGCATTGTGCCCGGATAATCAAGTAAGGCCTGCTCTATTGCTTCTTTAGAGGCTAAATCCAAATGATTGGTCGGTTCGTCCAAAATCAAAAAATTAGCCTGACGCAGCATCAGCTTTAAAAGGGTTAGGCGTGCTTTTTCGCCGCCGCTTAGGGCGGAAATCGGCTTAAACACATCATCGCCTTTGAATAAAAAGCGCCCCAATGCGCTACGAATTTGGCTTTGGCTTAGCAAAGGATAACTATCGAACATTTCTTCTAAGATGGTATTGCCCGGGTTTAGGCCGCTGGCTAATTGGTCGAAATAGCCGGGAATAATATTAATGCCCTGCTTAATATAGCCGCTATCGGCCATAATTTGGCCTAAAATTATCTTTAGCAAGGTGGTTTTGCCGCAGCCATTGCCGCCCAGCAAAAAAATACGCTCGCCTTTATTGATATGCAAATTGATATCACTAAATAATTTGCGCTCGCCAAAACTTTTGCTAATATCAAAAAGCTGCCAAATATCATTGCCGCCCGGTGGCGGAGCATTAAACTTAAAATTAAGCTTAGCCTCGGCAGCCAGCGGATTTAATTGCTCAATTTCGGCCTCGACCCGATCAAGCGATTTTTGCTTATGGGCAATAGTTCGATAATTACGTGCCTGGTTAAAGCGCTTTTGTTGGGCTATCATCTCCTCGATGCGCTTGGCCTCTTTTTTGGCCTGATCTTGGCGATGCTTTAAGCTATCTTCCCTGGCTTGCTTTTTTTGCTGCGCCTGGCTATAATTGCCCCGATACTCGTATAATTGGCCAAAAGTCATCTCCCAGGTGGTGGTGGTTAGCTTATCCAAAAAATAGCGGTCATGGGAAATGATGATTAAAGCCCCGCTAAAGGCCGCCAGATAATTTTCCAGCCATTCCATTGCCTCGATATCAAGATGATTTGTTGGCTCGTCTAAAAGCAAAATATCGGCCTCGGTTAATAAGGCTCTGGCCAGCAGGGCTTTACTTCTTTGGCCGCCGCTTAAGGCGCTAAGGGGTAAATCAATTTCTTCCTCACTAAAACCTAAGCCCCTTAAGGATGCCCTTAAGCGGCTTTGATAGGTATAACCACCTTTGGCGGCAAATTCTTCCCTTAAATTATGTTGCTTATTTAATAAAGAAGGAGTGGTTTGCTGCTCTAGCTGGCTATTTATTTGATTTATTTGTTCTTCTAGGGCTTTAAGTGGGGCAAATACCTGGCCTACCGCTTGGATTAAAGTTAAATCGGCATTGGCAATTTGCTGCTCCATATAGCCAATTTTTAAATGTTTATCATAATGAATACTGCCACTATCGGCCTTCATCTCGCCGGTTAATATTCTAAATAGGGTGGTTTTGCCCGAACCGTTGATGCCGGTTAAACCAATTTTGGCCTTGGCTTCGATTTTAAAGCTAAGATTGGCAAATAAGCTATTGCCATCAAAACCTTTAGCCAAATTTGAGGCGGTGATAATTGTCATAAATACTCCGAACTATTAAGCGTTAAGCAGCCTTTAAATATGGGCTTGCATCATTTCGGCCACAATTTTTTGGGCGGCCTCTTTGGGGCTGGCGGCTTTGGTAATTGGACGACCTACTACCAAATAGCTGGCGCCACGCTCGATTGCTTCTTTGGGGGTCATAAAACGCTCTTGGTCATCGCTGGCGGCCCAAGTGGGGCGTACGCCGGGGGTAACGATGATAAAATCTTGGCCGCAGGCTTTGCGTACCGGCTCAATTTCCTTAGGCGAGCAAACTACGCCATCCATGCCGGCTTCTTGGGCAATTTTGGCCAATTCCACAACATGCTCTACGATCGGCTTTTTAATGCCCATTTCTGTTTCAAAATCATGCTGGGAAATACTGGTTAAAACGGTAACGGCTATGGTTAGCGGTTTTTCTAAAATTAATTTATGGGCCTCGTCGGCTACCGATTCGGCTGCCGTGCGCAGCATTTTGCTGCCGCCGCCGGCATGCATGGTATACATAAAGGCCTGGCGACGAGCCATTACTCGGCTGGTTTGGGCCACTGTATTGGGAATATCATGAAATTTTAAATCAACAAAAACTCGGCCGCCCCAGTCGTGAATATCGCTTACAATATCCGATCCGGCGCTATTATAAAGCTGCATTCCAATTTTAAAAGCACCAACTTCGCCATCAAGCTCTTTTACTAAATTAAAGGCCTCTTTACGGGTGTTTACATCCAAAGCTACAATTAGGCGATCTTGCATATTGCTAATAGTCATCATATTCCCCCTTAAAATTTTAGGCATAATAAAACCCCACTTTGCCGTGGTGACCGCTGTTTTGAAACCTGCACTCAAGCAGGTGGGTAACCTCTCGCTTGCTTTCGCTGTCCTCTAACTATGGAGGCTTAACGGCCACAAACGAAGCCGGATTCCCGTATTAAAGGTGTTCGGTCAAAACTGGCGGCCATACCACGCACATCGTAGGGTATGCTTAATTATAGCATAAATTTTTGTTTTCTACAACTTTTTTTAAATAATTTTTAATAGATTTTTACAAAGATAATTAAACACCCAAAATTTAGTAAAAGTTTTAGTTTTGTTCACGTAAGCACCCTTTTATTTTTAGATTACGGGTTTATACTAAGTTCATAGTTAAAACAAATTATGAACGAGAGGAAATCATCATGAAATCAAAAAAGTTCTTCAGCAAAAAAAATATTATAATTACCGTGATCGCGATGGCGGCAATAGGCGTAAGCCTTTGGTATTTTTTACCTAATCAAGGTGCAGCCGAAACCGCCAGCGATAATAGTATGACCGAAGAGCAAATAGCAATCGGCAATATCAGCCAAACTCTAACCGGTAGTGCCGCCTTAGAGGCTGCCAATTCTTATACGGTTACCAGCCTGGTAGAGGAAGAAATTTTAAGTGCTAATTTTGAAGAAGGCGATACTGTTAGCAAAGATACCGTTTTATACGAATTAGATAGCAGCGATGCCCAAAGCGATATCGAAACCAATCAAATCAGCCTAAGCTCTAGCCAAAGAAGCTATAATAATGTAGTAGAAAGTTTGGATGAATTAAGCGTTACCGCCCCGATTAGCGGCTATATCACGGCCATAGATGTAGAAGTTGGCGATAATATTAATGCCAATCAGGTTTTAGGCACAATCCGTGATGATAGTGTAATGGAAATTGAATTACCATTCCCGGCCGATGATGTGGCTAACTTTTATGTAGGCCAGCCGGCAGATATTGTTTTAGATGGCTCTTTTGAAACAGTAAGCGGCACAATTAGTTTTATCGGTAGCTTGGAAGAAGTTGGCATTGGTAATACAATTTTGCGTTATGTAACAATAGCGGTTAATAATCCCGGCGGCTTGGCTAATGGCCAAATTGCTACCGCCAGCATTAATGGGGTGGGCAGCAGTAACAGTGCCAGTTTTAATTATTTGGAAGAACGTACTATCAGCGCCGAGCAAAGCGGCACGGTAGAATCTATTATAATAGAAGAAGGCGGTTATGCCGCAAGCGGCCAAACCATAATTAAGCTTAGTAGTGATACTTTAAGCGATAATTTGCAAAGCCAAAGCGATAGCCTGCGTCAATCGGAAATTAGGCTCGAAAATGCCGAAAAAACCCTTGAACAATATACAATTACTTCACCAATCGATGGCACAGTGGTAGAAAAATATTATAAGGCAGGCGAAACATCCGAGCAAGGCCAGCCCTTATGCATTATTTACGATTTAAGCTACTTAACAATGACTTTAAATATCGATGAATTGGATATTTCCGATGTAGAGGTTGGTCAAAATGTAATAATTACCGCCGAGGCCTTGGATAATAGGCAGTATGAAGGCGAAGTTACAAAAGTAAGCGTGGTAGGTAGCACTTCGTCGGGGGTAACAACTTATCCGATTACAGTTCAGATTGATGAGCCGGATGGCCTAATGCCGGGCATGAATGTGGATGCTACCATCGCCATTACCGAGGCTAATCAGGTGCTAACCATGCCCCTTAATGCCTTAAGCCGTGGCAATACAGTTTTAATTACCGCCGATTCGCCCAGTGCCGCCAATGCCTTAGATACAGAAGCCCCCGAAGGCTATGTATATGTAGAAGTAGAAACCGGTATTAGCGATGATAGCTATGTAGAAGTGTTAAGCGGCCTGGTAGAGGGCGATACCGTAGCCTATCAAGGTATGGTGCTGGATTTAGATACTGAAGAAATGACGATGATGATGCCGATGGGCGGCGATATGCCGGCCAGTGGCGGCGGAATGCCCGATGGTGGTGGGATGCCCGCCGGTGGTGGTGGCGGTAGTCGCCCCCAATAATTAACCGCTAAATTGTTAATCTGATTAATACTATGTGTAGCAATATATAAGGAGGCAATAATATGCAAGCTTTAATCGAATTTAAAGATGTAAATAAGCATTATATAATGGGTGATAATACGGTTATCGCCGCCGATAATATTTCTTTTAAAATATATGATGGCGAATTTGTGGCCATTGTGGGCACATCTGGCTCGGGCAAATCGACCTGTATGAATATTATTGGGGCTTTAGATGTACCAACCAGTGGCAATTATTTGCTAAATGGCCAGGATGTAGGGGCGATGAGCAAAAATGAGCTGGCCGAAATCCGTAATAAAATGATTGGTTTTATCTTTCAGCAATATAATTTATTGCCAAAACTAAACCTGCTGGAAAATGTCGAAATGCCTTTAATGTATGCCGGCTTAAATAAAAGCCAAAGGCGACAAAAAGCGCAACAAACCCTTGATTTGGTGGGCTTAGGCGATAAAGTGCTGCATACGCCCAATCAATTATCGGGCGGTCAGCAGCAAAGGGTATCGATAGCCAGGGCTTTATCGGGCGACCCGGCCTTAATTTTGGCCGACGAGCCAACAGGCGCTCTCGATTCACGCACCGGCCAAGAAGTTCTGGCCATGCTTAAAGATTTGCATCAAAAGGGTAATACGATTATTCTAATTACCCATGATAATGAAATTGCCCAGCAAGCCCAAAGGATTATTCGCTTAGAAG
Organism: uncultured Peptococcaceae bacterium; assembly: GCA_964368605.1. Lineage (GTDB taxonomy): Bacteria > Bacillota > Dehalobacteriia > UBA4068 > UBA4068 > CAYJBP01. The sequence continues at coordinate 10,297 of CAYJBP010000040.1, forward strand.
ACGGCAAAGTGGTTTATGATGGCGAGGCAATTAATGATCGCAGTGCCAGACGAGCCGCCATTAAAGCAGAACTGGAAGTTATGCCCGAACGGGTTATTAATACCGATCAGGAATCTAAAGAGCAGAGGTATGCTTCATGAAATTTCAAGAAGGCTTTATTATGGCCCTTAAAAATATATCATCCAGCAAAATGCGCACTACCCTAACCATGCTGGGCATTATCATCGGGGTTTTGGCCGTAATCTTGATTGTGGGTATCGGTAATGGCCTTACCGGCTATATCGAGCAAAGCTTCGAAGAAATGGGCACCAATCTTTTAACAGTAAGCGTTAGTGGCCGCGGTGCATCTACCCGCACGGTGGATGATGATCAAATGTATCAAATCGTGGCCGATAATCCGGAATATTTAGCCGCTGTTTCGCCCACGGTAACGGTAAGCGGCACTTTAAAAATCGATAGTGATACTATCGATAGCACCACAATTACCGGTATCGGCGAGGATTATTTAAGCTTAAAGCAATACCCCATTGCCGAAGGCCGCGATTTAAGCTATGGTGATATTGAATACCGCAATAATAATTGTGTAGTGGGCGCTTACTTTGCCCAAACCTATTTTATGGGCAATGCCTTAGGTCAAACCTTACAGATTAACGGCAATAATTTTACAATTGTAGGCATAGCCGAAGCAACTACCGATGATATGGAAGAAGGTGGCACAGATGATGCCATTTACCTGCCCTATACCACAGCCGCTCGCCTAAATGGCAATGCCAATATCAGCTCTTATAGTGTAATGGTTGTTGATGAAGATCAATTGGATATGTCGCAAGCAATTATCGAAGCCGAGCTTTATGATATTTTTGGCAGCGATGATGCTTACAGAGTATTTAGTATTGGTTCGATTTTAGATACCATGACTGAAATGGTTGATGTGCTGGTTTATGTTTTAGCAGGGATTGCCGCCATCTCGCTTTTAGTTGGCGGGATTGGGATTATGAATATTATGTTGGTATCGGTAACTGAGCGCACCAGAGAAATCGGTATTCGTAAATCCTTAGGCGCTAAAGAAAGTACAATTTTGCAGCAATTTGTAATAGAAGCGGCTGTTACCAGCGCTTTAGGCGGCATTTTGGGTATTGTTTTTGGCTATATACTTTGTGCAATAGCCAGCCCCATTGCCAGCCAATTATTAGGTAGTTCTTTTACTATCGACCCCGGCGTTAATGCCGTAGCCTTAGCCTTTAGTATTTCGGCAGCCATTGGTATTTTATTTGGTTATTTGCCGGCCAAAAAGGCAGCACGCTTAAACCCAATCGATGCCTTAAGATTTTAAATAAAGCAAATTTTAGGAGGATATTATGTTTAAATTAATTATCAAAAAAGCGTTAACCGCAGTAATAGTAGCTACTTTAGCTTTGCTTACCGTTTTTAGCGTTGAGGCTCAGGCCTCAACCGGCAGCCAATTAGAAACCGTTAAAGCAATGGGCATTATTGAAGCCGATAAAGCCGCCACCGCAAATATCAGCCGTGCCGAATTGGCTCAAATGCTGGTGCAGGCATCAAGCTATGCCGATACGGTGGGTAGTGGCTATGGTTATTCCTTATATAGTGATGTTAAGGCCGATCATCCCCAGGCCGCTTATATTAAAATTGCCATTGAAGAAGGCTGGCTTACCGGCTATATCGACGGCACTTTTCGTCCCGATCAAAATGTAAAAATGGAAGAAGCTATTACTGCCATCTTAAAATTATTGGGCTATGATAGCAGCCAATTAGTGGGTTCTTTCCCTTCGGCTCAATTAAGCAAGGCCGATAGCTTGGGTTTAATGGATGGCCTAAATTGCGTTCAAGGCCAATTAATCAATGCCGAGCAAATGGCCACAGTTTTTTATAATACCATGTTGGCTAAAAGCAGCGAAGGTGCTGTTTATGGTACAGCTTTAGGTTATAGTATCAGCAATGATAGCATCGATTATAATAGCCTAGTAGATAATGGTACTGCCGGCCCCTTTGTGGTAAATGGTGCTTTAAATGTGCCTTTTGATTTAAATAGCGCTAATATTTATCGTGATGGCAAATTAATCAATGCTTCGCAAATTGTAAGTAATGATGTTTACTATTATAATAGCAGCATGAACACTGTTTGGTTATATACCGACCAAGAATGGGGCACAATTACCGCCCTAAGCCCTTCGGCCGCCGCCCCTACGGCAGTAACCGTAGCCGGCAATAGTTATCAAATTGGCACTGCCGATGCTGCTTATAAATTATCCAGCCAAGGTAGCTTTAGTATTGGCGATAGCGTTATCCTGCTTTTGGGCATGAATGGCGAAGTTGTGGATATTTTGGATGCCGCAAATAGCAATAGCTATTATTATGGCCTGGTAAAAAGCAGCGAAGTACAAAGCGATTTAGCCTTAGAAGAAATTTATTATGCCACCACAATTATGGCCACCGATGGCAGCGAGCGTACTTTTATTCATAGCGGCTATGCCAAAACCGAAGGCAGCTTGGTGCAAGTTAGCATTGATGAGCAGGGTATTGATATCAATAATTTAAGTCAGCGTAGCCTAAGCGGTACAGTTAATGCCGAGGCTACTACCTTAGGCGATTATCAATTAGCCGCTAATATCCAAATTTTAGAAACCGATGGTGCCGATGGCTTTATCAGCATTTATCCGCAACGTTTGGCTAATGCCACTTTAAGTGGTAGCGATATAATTTATTATCAGCTAAATGCACAAAATCAAATTAGCCATTTAATTATCGAAAATGTAACCGGCGATGCCGCCACATATGCTTATATCAGCGATACCGAAAAAGTTAGCAAAAGCGATGGCGCAGCAAATAGCAGCTCAAGTTATGATACCATTTTAAACGGCAGCAGCAGCCAATTAAAGTTTAGCGGTATTATCTACAGTGCCGAAAAAGGCGGTGCGCAAATTAAATATGATAATGGCCAGGTAGATGGCATTACTAATATTAGCGAAGTAGATATAGATAGCTTAAGTGGCCAAACTGCTTTTAGCGATGATAAGCAATATCAGATTTCGGAATATGTGCAGGTATTGATTGAGGATGGCGGCGAGTATTCGGCAGCAACTTTAGCCGAAATTAATGGCGAGGATTATCATTTAAGCGGCTGGAAAGATAATAATCAAGCCCCGGCCGGTGGTTTAATTAGAATTATCATTGCCGAGCCAAAATAATACATAAAAAAATAACAAAATTATAAGAAAATTTGCATATTAAGAAGGGTTTTTCTAAGCTATGGCGAAATTATATGTTTAATTAGGGTAAGATTGCTATTTATGCAAAGGCATAAAAGGCACATATAAGGAGTGATTCGGTGAAGTCATTATTAGAAAAAACCCGTGAAATTAATCGTATTATCCAAAAAGCGGCAGGCCACCCCATTAGCTTTGTGGAAATGGCCGAAACCTTATGTCGTAATATCGATTCTAATATCTATATTATCGGCCGCAAAGGCAAGGTATTAGGCTATACATTTATGGACAATTTTTACTGTCCTACCATGGATGATATTGTTAAGCTTGATGCTCATTTCCCGGATAGCTATAATGATGAATTATTAAGAATTACCGAAACCGGCGTAAATATCGACCGTGAGGGTCGTTGTGTATTTGGTGTTCATAGCACTTGCTTTTTAAGCGAAAAATATACTACAATTATTCCAATTATCGGTGGAGGGCAACGTTTAGGCACATTAATGCTTTCCAAAACCGGCGAATTTGATAATGCCGATTTAATCTTGGCCGAATTAGGGGCCACCGTTATCGGCATGGAAATTTTAAGAGCCAAGGTAGAAAAAGTTGAAGAAACTGCCCGTCAAAAAGCGGTGGTAGGCATAGCCTTTGATACTTTATCCTATTCCGAGCTGGAAGCGGTAGAGCATATATTTAATGAATTAGGCGGTACCAATGGTCTTTTGGTAGCCAGCAAAATAGCCGATAAAGTGGGTATAACCCGTTCGGTTATCGTAAATGCCTTGCGCAAGCTGGAAAGTGCCGGCGTGGTAGAGGTTCGCTCGCTGGGTATGAAGGGTACCTATATTAGGGTACTAAATGAATACCTTTTAGAAGAGCTGGAAAGAATTAAAAATAATCATCATAATTTCTAAATTAAGTGCTATAAGTGCAACATTTAACGAGGGTGATATTTGCCCTCGTTTGCTTATTTTTAGTGAAACGGAAGTGGGAGCATGTCGATTTTAACCGAAAAGCGTGATTTGATTTTAGCCAATGCCAAATCCTATAATCTGGCTTCTGATAGCGATAGAATTACGGCCGCTTATGATTTGGCTGTAGCTGCCCATGCCGCCCAAAAGCGCGATAGCGGCGAACCTTATGTAATCCACCCTTTATCGGTGGCCGAAATTTTAACTACCATGCAAATCGACGACGATACCATTATCGCCGGTCTTTTGCATGATGTAATCGAAGATACCGATTATACCGCCGCCCAAATTAGCGAGATGTTTGGCGAATCGGTTACCACCTTGGTCGAGGGCGTTACTAAATTATCAAAGCTAAATTTTCATAATCGCCATGAAGCCCAAGCCGAAAACTTGCGCAAAATGTTTATGGCCATGGCCAAAGATATTCGGATTATCATGATTAAATTGGCCGATAGATTGCATAATATGCGCACTATAAGTGGGCATCGCTCGGCGCTGCGCCGCCAGGAAATTGCCGAAGAAACTTTGCATATCTTTGCCCCACTTGCCCATCGTTTAGGTATGTTTAAAATAAAAACCGAGCTGGAAGATTTAGCAATTGCCATTTTAGAGCCGGAAGCCATCGAGAATGTGCGCCGTCAATTGGCCGATGATAAGCCGGAGCGCGATCGCTTTATCGATAAATTAGCCTCCAGCATTTTTGATGAATTATCGGCAGTTGGGGTTAAGGCCGATATTAAAGGGCGCAGTAAAGGTTATTATAGCATTTATAATAAAATGCTGCGTCAGCAAAAGAATTTAAGCGAAATTTTCGATTTAAATGCCATCCGGGTTATTGTGGACACCGTTAAAGATTGCTATGGGGTACTGGGCATTATTCATACTTTGTGGAAGCCGATTCCCGGTCGCTTTAAAGATTATATTGCTATGCCCAAGCAAAATCTTTATCAATCGATTCATACCACCGTTATTGCCGATAATGGTTCGCCTTTTGAGGTGCAAATTCGTACTTGGGATATGCATCGTACTGCCGAATTTGGTATTGCTGCCCATTGGCGCTATAAAGAAGGCAAAAGCGGCGATGCCGATTTTGATAAAAAAGTAGAATGGGTGCGCCATTTGCTGGAATGGCAGCAAGAAGTAGGCGATGCCCAAGAATTTATGGAATCGGTAAAAGGCGACTTGTTTAGCGACAATATTTATGTATTTAGCCCTAAAGGCGATGTATATGAATTAACCAGCGGCGCCGGCCCTTTGGATTTTGCCTATCGCATTCATACCCAAGTTGGCCATCAATGCGTGGGTGCTAAGGTTAACCATCGCCTACTTCCCCTAGATACACCCCTGCAAAATGGCGATATTGTCGAAATTTTAACCGCCAAAGGCAGTGGTCCCAGCCGCGATTGGCTTAATATTGTCCAAACCCAGCAAGCCAAAAATAAGATTCGTTCTTGGTTCCGTAAGGAAAAACGTGATGAAAATATCAGCCTGGGCTTTGAAATGCTCGAAAAGGAATGTAAGCGTTTTCGTCTAAATACGGCGGCCATCTTTAAACATGATAATATTATTGATTTGGCGCAAAAATTTCGCTTTAATCAGGTGGATGATTTATATGCCGCCATCGGCGACGGTGCTTTGCGCTTAGATTCGGTTTTAAGCCGAATTAAAGAAGATTATAAAAAAGAATTTAAACCCGCCCCGGAATTAAAAATTACCCCCGAACGGGAAAATATGGGCGATCAAAATATTTGGGTAAAAGGCCTAGACCAGGCTTTAATACGCCTAGCTGCCTGCTGCAAGCCCTTACCGGGCGATAATATTATCGGTTATATTACCCGTGGACGAGGGGTATCGGTGCATCGCAAAGATTGCCCCAATGCTAAGCGCTATTTAGCCGATAGCGATCCACGCCTAATCGAAGTAGGCTGGGGCAGCGGTGCTAAAGGCCTGTATCAGGCCGAAATTATGGCTATCTGTAATGACAGGGATCGGTTAACGATGGATATTATTAGCATCATGGCCGATACAAAAACCCCACTTAATGGTGTAAATTTAACGGTAGATAAAAAGAAGGATCAAGCTACCGTGCAATTAAAGGTGGAGGTTAAATCCCCTGAGCAGTTGGATTATTTGATGCAAAGAATTAAAAGGGTGGATAATGTGTTGGAGGTTAGAAGGATTTATTCCACCAATAATCGAGAAAATTAAGGGAGTTATTTAAGTTGCGCATTTTATTACAAAGAGTAAAAACAGGTGGGGTAAGTATAGATCAAAAAAGCCATGCCACAATTGACCAAGGATTGGTAGCCTTGGTGGGTATTAAAGAGGGCGATGATTTGGCAATAGTACAAAAGCTGGCCAAAAAAACGGCCAATTTGCGAATTTTTGCCGATCAAGACCAAAAGCTAAACCTATCGGTTAAGGATATTTCGGGCGAAGTTTTGGCCATATCGCAGTTTACCCTTTATGCCGATTGCAGCCGTGGTAATCGCCCCAGCTTTGGTGCTGCGGCTAAGCCCGAGCTTGCCAATCAGCTTTATCAGGCCTATATCGAGGCCTTAAAGGCCGAAGGTGTATCAGTAAAAAGTGGGGTTTTTCAGGCCGATATGCTGGTAGATATTGCCAATGATGGCCCTGTTACCGTACTTTTAGAAGGCTAAGTGTGAAAGGAAAAAAACATGTTTGATTTAGAACTTATTGTAGATAGCGATAACTATATTTGCTATCGTCAGCCGGTAATGTATGGCAATACCAACTGCTATATAGTGCTGGAAAAGCCATCTTTAGCAGCGGCGATTATCGATCCCGGTGCCGATGGCGAGCTAATTATCGAATCTTTAAATAAGCTTAAAGCCAAGCCGCAATTGATTATCAATACCCATGGCCACTGGGATCATATTGGTGCTAATAAAATGCTGGCCGAGCATTTTAATATTCCGATTGCCATTCATCAAAACGATGCCAGGTATTTGCAGGATAGCTCTTTAAGTGCGGCTAAAATGTTTAATGCCGATGGTGATGGCGGTAAGCCCGATCATCTGTTAACAGATGGCGAGCTAATTAATTTGGGCGGCCTAAGCTTTAAAGTTATCGATTGCCCCGGCCATACCCAAGGCGGCATTTGCCTGGAATTGGGTGAACTATTATTTAGTGGTGATAGTCTATTTAATTTATCGATTGGCCGTACCGATTTAGAAGGCGGCGATTATCAGCAATTGATGGCCTCTTTGGCAAAAATTTGCCAATTAGATGAACAATTATTGGTGCTACCCGGTCATGGCGCTAAAAGCACCTTAGGTTATGAAAAGAAGTTTAATCCTTATTTAAGGAGTTAGTATTTAAACAATAAAGGAGAATTATGACAACTTTTGAACAACTGGAATTAAATGCCCCGATGCTAAAGGCCATTGAAGAAATGGGCTTTGTGGAAAGTACCCCGGTACAGGCCGAAACCATACCGCTTACCCGTAGCGGCCGTGATATTTTGGCGCAAAGCCGTACCGGCACCGGCAAAACGATGGCCTTTGCCATCCCGGCTGTAGAGTTAATCGAGCCTGCCGAAAAGGTACAGGTATTAATTCTATCCCCCACCAGGGAATTAGCTCAGCAATGTGGCGACGAAATTCGCAAATTAACCGCTTATATGCCCCATGTACATATTGCCAATATTTATGGCGGTGCCGATTATCGCAATCAATTTAGGGATTTGCGTAAGGCCAATTTGGTTATCGGTACCCCGGGGCGGATTATGGATCATATGCAAAAAGGATCTTTAAAGCTGGATAATGTAAAAATGGTAATCTTGGATGAAGCCGACGAAATGCTTAATATGGGCTTTAAAGAGGATATCGAAACCATTTTGCAGGATGTGCCCGAGCAAAGGCAAATTGTGCTTTTTTCGGCCACGATTCCCAGGGGAATTATGGATATTACCAAGCAATTCCAAAAAGATCCCTTACAGATTAATTTAGTTAAAGACAAAGCAACTTTAACCGAGATTAAGCAATTATATGTAGATGTAGATAAGCATTATAAGCTTGATTCTTTAAAATTATTATTACATTATTATAGCCCCAAACGGGCGATAATTTTTACCAATACCAAGAGCATGGTTGATGAATTAACCGAGCTTATTTGCGAGGCCGGCTTTTTTGCCCAGGGTATTCATGGCGATATGAAGCAGCAGCAGCGCAGCAATGTTATGGCCGGCTTTA
>CAYJBP010000041.1:0-18415 GCA_964368605.1 uncultured Peptococcaceae bacterium
CCGGCCTCGTATTCCGCCTGGCCTCTTGCCACTTCCGCCAAGCCGGCCTCGTATTCGCTATCAATACCCTGATCCGATTGCGGCTCAGGCTCCGGCAACTGTTCAGGTTCGGGCAATGGTTCAGGTTGCGGCTGGGGCTTCTCCTCCTCTTCGGGCTGCTCATTTTCCATTTCTCCGGGTTTGCAATCGGTTTTTAGGCCAGCCTCTAAATCTTTTAAGCCTGCTAATAGCTCGGCCTCGCCCAAGCGTTTTTGCTCCAAGCCGCTTACTAATTCGGCCAAGCCTAATAAAGTTGCAGCATCAATTAGGCCGCCATCTTCCAGGCCTTTTTGCAATTCTAAAAGGCCTGCCAGCAACTCGGCCTCGCCTAAGCGCTTTTGCTCTAAACCTGCGGCTAATTCCTCCAAACCTGCGGCCAGCTCGGCATTTATAGTATCAGTGCTATCACATGCCTCGGCTTCTTGTTGCTCAATACTAACAGACTGCCAGGGCTTGCTATTTAAATTATTTTTGCGATAATTCTTCATCTTTTGCTCCCCTTTCCAAAACAGATTAATATTTTGCTCCATATCATCCTGCCCCCAACCGCTTAGCTCCTTACGCATACTTTGCTTTTGGCAGCTTATCATCCCTTGCGCAGGGGCTGCACTTAGGGGCTTTAAGCTTAAGCTTATCTCGGTCTCGATTGCCCGTGGGCTAATCATAAACCATCTAAAATCTTCGATAATCAATTCGGCCTTAAGCTGATCATCACCGCCATAATCGCTATTTAGCTCAAAGGGGATATTGATTATCGTTTGCCAAAGTTGGCTTAATTGCGGCAATGCTTCTTCGCTAAATAGCGAATTGCCCATCCGCCGCGCATTAGGCGGCTGCTCTTTAAAAGCCAGGTAATCGATGATAATTTCCATTTCGCCTCGGCAAATTAATTGCGCCCCCTGCCTTTTTAATTCAAAATTATCAACTTGCGCTTTTAGCTCGCTTACCTTACCCATACCCGGCGCAGCAGCTTCTAAAAAAACGGTTCTTTTTAAGGTAAATTTTATCGCAGTCATGGCAACCCTCATTTGCTTTTATCTTTTTTATTTTTATGCCATATAAAATCCAAATATGCCTATTTATCTATTAAAGTAGATATTAGCAGACAAACACCTTAAAGCACCATTTAGAATATACTGCTTTATAATATGGATAAGGAAGTGGTTTTATGAAACAGGGTAAGGCCAAATATGTTTTTCCCGGCAGCAATACACCTAGTGGGTTTGTATCTTATTATCAGCAAGGATTACAGGGCTTAGAACGGGTTTTTATTATCAAAGGCGGCCCAGGTACCGGCAAATCTACTTTAATGCGTAAAATAGGCGCCGATCTTTTAGAGCGTGGCTATGATGTAGAGTTTTGGCAATGCTCCTCGGATAATGATTCTTTAGATGGGGTTATTGTACGCCAATTATCTTTTGGCATTATCGACGGCACCGCCCCCCATACTATCGATCCGATTTATCCCGGAGCGGTAGAGGAAATTATTAATATTGGCGAGCATTGGGATGATCAGTATTTGCGTCAAAATAAGCAGGCTATTATCGATATAACAGCAAAAATCAAGCACAGTTTTGAGCAAGGTTATGCCAAACTGGGCGAAGCCGGCTCTGTTCGCCGTCAAAAATGCGCTTTGGTAAATGCTCGTTTAAATGCTCCCCAACTAAATACTGTAGAAAGCCAATTATTAGAGCAAATTTTTAAGCAAAAGCCTAAGCAAAGCAGTCGCCATTTATTTTCTTCGGCAATAACGCCTAATGGCCATTTAAGTTATGGCGAAGCACTTTGCCGCGATTATCCACGCCGTTATTATTTAAGCGGTTTAAGCGGAGCGGGGCAGGCGGAGCTTTTGGCCTCGATAGCCCATTTTGCCGAAAAAAATGGTCATAATATCGAAATTTACCATCATACCCTAGCCCCAAAGCAAATCGAGCTAATTTTATTGCCTGATTTGGGCATATCTATTTTGGATATGGGCGAATTAAGCTGTGATCATTTAAAAGATGCCACAATTATTGACTGCAATGATTTATTAAAAGACAAAGCCTCCGACCAGGCCGAAAAAGCCCTGGATAATCGCTTTAATTCCCTGATAAATGAGGCAGCAGCCCATATAGCCCAGGCTAAATCCACCCATGACGAATTAGAAATAATCTATAATAAGGCCATGGATTTTAATGCGGTAGAACAAACAGGAGCTAAGCTATTTGCCAAAATCCTCGCCATGATTGAAGATATTTAAACTCTAAAAGTTATTGATTTTTATAAAAAACACAGGTCTTGATCCTTCAAATACTAAATAATAGCAATAAAAAAAGAGCTATCATAATAATAGCTCTTTTTAATATCCATATAAAAACGAATTTAACGTTTGGAGAACTGGCTGGCCTTACGGGCTTTTTTAAGACCGTATTTACGACGCTCTTTCATTCTCGGATCACGAGTCATGAAGCCGGCTGTTTTTAAAGAGGGGCGTAATTCACTATCTGCTTGTACTAATGCACGAGCAATACCATGACGGATTGCACCTGCTTGACCGGTGATACCGCCGCCTTTTACGCTGGTAACAACATCGTATTTGCTTAAGGTTGCAGTAAGCTCTAAAGGTTGACGAACAATCATCTCTAAAGTCTTTTTACCGAAATACTCGTCAAGAGCTCTTTTGTTTACTACAATATTACCATTGCCCGGCTTAAGCCAAACTTTAGCAATTGCATTTTTACGACGTCCGGTACCATAAAATTTCATTTCCTGTGCCATTTACTTTCCCCCTTCCTTAAAAAGTCCAGTTTTCAGGCTGCTGAGCTTGATGCGGATGCTCAGTACCTGCATATACTTTTAATTTTTTGGCAGTTGCTCTACCTAAGCGATTATGGGGAAGCATGCCCTTAATTGCTTTTTCGATTGCCAGTTCCGGCTTAGTTGCCATAAAGTCTTTATAAGTCATTTCCTTTAAGCCACCCGGATAGCCGGAATGACGATAGTATTTTTTCTGCATTAATTTATTACCGGTTAAAACAGCTTTTTCGGCATTGATAACAATCACAAAATCGCCGGTATCCACATGGGGAGTAAAAATAGCTTTATGCTTGCCACGCAAAATGCGAGCAGCTTCGCTTGCCAAACGGCCTAAGGACTTGCCGCTGGCGTCGAGTATATACCATTTACGCTGTATCTCTTCCGGCTTGGCCATAAAAGTACCCAAGTCAATTCCCTCCTTAATATCTAAACAACATACTTATTTATTGCTTATTGCCAACGGGGCAGAAGTCAATAAGCGTACTAAAATATTATATAATTTGCTAAGCCCATTGTCAAGTAAAATATTCGCTAATTGCCATTTTTTTATAAAAAAGTCTTTAATTATAATTACTTTGCCTAATTTCGGCCCTTTTAATTTTGCCGCTAACCGTTTTGGGCAGCTCGCTTACAAAATCGATAATCCGCGGATACTTATAAGGCGCTGTTAAATTCTTAACAAATTCCTGCAATTCGGCCACCAATTGCTCCGAAGGTTGATAACCTTCCTTCAATACAATAGTAGCCTTAACTACCTGGCCACGCTTTTCGTCCGGGGCGCCGGTTACCGCACATTCTAATACCGATTCATGCTCAACTAAGGCGCTTTCCACCTCAAAGGGGCCGATTCGATAGCCCGAACATTTAATCACATCATCATTACGCCCTACAAACCAATAATAACCTTCCGGATCGCGCCAGGCAATATCGCCGGTATTATACATATTGTCGCTAAAGGCATTTTTGGTTAATTCCTCATTCTCAAAATAGCCTTTAAAAAGACCTATGGCCTGCAAATTGCGCACCACAATTTCGCCTTCTTCGCCGTCCTCACAGGAATTACCCTCGCTATTTATTAAATCCACATCATAAAGGGGGCTGGGCTTGCCCATCGACCCTACTCTTGGCTTAAACCAAGGAAAATTACCGATTAAAAGCGTTGTTTCGGTTTGCCCAAAGCCCTCGGCCATTTCCATGCCCAAAATATCATTGATTTTATTAAAGATATCGGCATTTAAAGGCTCGCCGGCATTATTGCAATGCTCGATTGAACTTAAATCATAATTTTCCATGCCGGCTGCCAGCATAAAGCGAAAAATTGTCGGCGGTGCGCAAAAAGTTTTAATCGGATACTGCTGCAACTTCTCTAAAAGCTTAGCCGGGATAAATTTATCCATATCATAGGTAAAAACGATAGCACCGCAAATAAATTGCCCCCAAAACTTGCCCCAGCCAAATTTGCCCCAGCCCGAATCGGATACCGCCAAATGCATTTGATTAGGCCGCACCTGATGCCAATATTTAGCGGTAATAATATGCCCCAAGGGATGGGTAAAATCATGCATAACCATCTTGGGCATGCCGGTTGTGCCGGATGTAAAATAAATTAACATGATATCATCGGCCTTGGTGGCCGCCTCGCCAGTAGGGCGGGCAAATTCTTCGGAAAAATTCTTGATATCATCAAAATTAAGCCAACCATCCTTGTTGCCGGCCACAATAATTTTATGCTTTATAGTTGGCGAATCGGCCATAGCGCCCTCGGTTTGCTCGATTACAAAATCATCGGCAAAGCAAATAGCCGCCTTAATATTGGCCGCATTGGCTCGATAAATAATATCCTTACTGGTTAAAAGCATGGTAGATGGTATTAAAATTGCTCCCAACTTATGCAAAGCAATGGCCGCCAGCCAATATTCATAACGCCTACGCAAAACCAGCATCACCCGATCGCCCTTGCCAATGCCTAAGCTTTTTAACATATTGGCGGTTTGATTGGATTTCTTTTTTAAATCGCTATAGGTAAAAGTATATTCTTCATTATAATCATTGCACCAAACAATAGCAACTTTATCAGGCTCTTTATCGGCCCAGGCATCGATAATATCAAAGCCAAAATTAAAATCCGCAGGGATATTCAGCCGATAATTGGCCATAAAATCCTCATAGGAATCAAAATCTATTTGCGGTAAATATTTTTCCAGCATAATTTCCTCCTTGAATCATTATTCTAAAATTATCGATAAAAAACGTGCCTTTTCCGTGCCCACAGCCTTTTGACCATGCGGATGGGTTGGGTCGAAATATATTAAATCGCCGGGCTCCAAAATATGCTCTTTGCCATCAAAGATAACGGCAATTTGGCCTTCTAAAATATAGTTAACTTCTTGCCCTTTATGGGTTACCAGGTCGGCAGGCTTATCGGATGGATGCAAAGTTACCAAAAAAGGCTCCATTAATTTGCCGCTAAAACGATACCCCAAATTCTCATAATGATAACCACTAAAGCGCTCCACTGTTTTGCCCTGGCCGCGACGGCAAATTGCATAAGTATTTAAGCGAGCCGGCTTGCCGGTTAAAATTTCGGTCATATCTACCTTAAAATGATGGGCAATATGATAAAGCGCACTGGCAGGTATGTTTTCCCCATCCTCCTCAAAGGCTCGATAATCTTCGATGCTTACTCCTATTTCTTTGGCCATTTGCTCGGGGCTTAATTCAAAAATTTCCCTTAGCTCTCTTATTCGGGCTGCTATCTGTAGCATTTCTTCACGCATATGCATCCTCCTTATAGCAAATTTTTATTCATCATAATAGTATATAAAAAAATTTTATATATGTCAAGTAATGCTTACCTTTAAGATTGGGGCGCTACCCCCCAAAACCGCAATTTTTTTTTAAAATTGATTAAAACTTTTAACTTATTTGCTTGTAAAATGTTCTTAAATATGATATATTTTATATTGGTATAATTTAATTATAATATGTACGGAAAGAGGGGATTTTTATGGATTTTGCGGCTATTAAAACTGCTGCCCAAAATTATCAGGAGGATATGACTGCTTTTTTGCGGGCTTTAATTAGCCATCCCGGCGAAAGTTGTAATGAAAAGGCCAAGATTGATTGCGCTGCTGCCCAAATGCATAAGCTTGGTTTTGATCAGGTAGAAATCGATGGTATGGGCAATTTGCGTGGCTATATGGGTAGCGGCAAAACCTTAATCGCCTTTGATGGACATATCGATACGGTTGGAGTAGGCAATATCGATAATTGGGATTTCGACCCATATCTTGGCTATGAAAACGATACCGAAATTGGCGGCCGTGGCACATCCGACCAGGAAGGCGGCATTGTTTCGGCAATTTATGCTGCCAAGATTATGGCCGATTTAGGGCTATTGAATGATGACTATCGGGTTTTGGTTACCGCCACCGTACAAGAAGAAGATTGCGACGGCCTTTGCTGGCTATATATGATAGAAGAAGATAATATTCGCCCCGAATTTGTGGTAATTACCGAGCCAACCGATGGCGGTATTTATCGTGGCCATCGTGGCCGTATGGAAATAAAAGTAGAGGTTAAAGGCATATCCTGTCATGGCTCTGCCCCGGAAAGAGGCGATAATGCCATCTATAAAATGGCCGAAATCGTCCAAGAAGTTAAGGACTTAAACGAGCGCCTTCTGGATAATGATTTTTTAGGCAAAGGAACTTTGGCGGTATCGCAAATTTTCTTTAGCTCGCCTTCACGCTGCGCCGTTGCCGATATGTGCAGCATATCTATCGATCGCCGCCTAACCCTGGGCGAAACCTATCTTTCGGCTTTAGACGAAATTGCCGCCTTGCCTTCTGTACAAAAATATCAGGCCGAGGTTAGCATGTACAAATATGATAGCCCCAGCTATACAGGATTAAGCTATCCGGCCGACTGCTATTTCCCCACCTGGTTGATTGAAGAGAACCATCCTGCCTGCCAAGCAATGGTAAAGGCTCATCAAGGCTTATATGGTGAACCCCGTACTGATAAATGGACATTTTCTACCAATGCGGTGGCGATAATGGGGCGTCACAATATACCCTGCATTGGTTATGGCCCCGGTAAAGAGGCCGAAGCCCATGCCCCCAATGAAAAAACCTGGAAGGCCGATTTGGTAAAAGCAGCGGCCATTTATGCTGCTTTGCCTGCAATATATTGCCAAAACAAGTAAATTAAACTAAATATAGCCTGTATTTTGATTATAAAAACTTAAGGAGTGACGATCATGACTGATTTTAAGCAGCTTTTAGCTAAATTAGCAAGCTTAGATACAACAAAAATGTATAATAATGACTTTTTATTAACCTGGCAAAAAACCGATGCCGAGATTGCCGCCACTTTTGCTGTTGCCGATGCTTTGCGCCATTTGCGCCAAAATAATACCGCCACCAAAATTTTCAATAGCGGCTTGGGCATATCTTTATTTAGGGATAATTCCACCCGTACCCGTTTTTCCTTTGCTTCGGCCTGTAATTTATTAGGCTTAAATGTCCAGGATTTGGACGAAGGCAAAAGCCAAATAGCCCATGGCGAAACCGTGCGCGAAACCGCCAATATGGTCTCCTTTATGGCCGATATTATTGGTATTCGTGATGATATGTATATTGGCAAGGGTCATACCTATATGCAAGAGGTTGCCCAAGCAGTTCAAGATGGCTATGATCAAGGCAATTTAGAGCAAAGGCCATCTTTAATCAATTTGCAATGCGATATCGATCATCCTACCCAATCGATGGCCGATATGCTGCATATTATCCATCAGTTTGGTGGGGTAGAAAATCTAAAAGGCAAAAAAATTGCCATGACCTGGGCTTATTCGCCTTCCTATGGTAAGCCGCTTTCGGTGCCGCAAGGCATAGTCGGCCTTTTTACTCGCTTTGGCATGGATGTGCATTTAGCCCATCCTAAAGGCTATGAAATCATGCCCGAAGTTGAAGAAATAGCAGCTAAAAATGCTGCAATCGGCGGTGGCAGCTTTAGTAAAAGCCATTCGATGGAGGCTGCTTTTACCGATGCCGATATAGTTTATCCCAAAAGCTGGGCGCCTTTTGCCGCCATGCAAAAACGTACCGATTTATATGGCCAAAGCGATTTTGATGGCATCAAAGTTTTAGAAAAAGAATTATTGGCGCAAAATAGCCAGCATCAAGATTGGCATTGCGATCGTAAGTTGATGAATTTAACTCAAAAAGCCCTGTATATGCATTGTTTACCGGCCGATATTACCGGTGTTTCCTGCCAAAGGGGCGAAGTTGCGGCCGACGTTTTCGATCAATATCGTCTACCTTTATATCAAGAGGCCGGCTTTAAACCTTATATTATCGCCGCCATGATATTCCTGGCCAAAGCCAAAAATCCGGCTCAAACCCTCGAGGCTTTAGCTAAAGCCGATTTAAAACGCCATTGGGAGGTAAAATAATGATAATTATCGGTAATGGTCGCCTAATTACCCATAACCCCAGCTTACCATATATCGAAAATGGCGCCGTTGTAATAGATGCTAATAAAATATGCGATTTCGGCTCTAATCAGGACATGCAAAAAGCCTATCCCCAAGCAGAATTTTATGATGCAAAAGGGCGTATAATTATGCCCGGCTTAATCAATACCCACAGCCATATTTATAGCGCTTTTGCTCGTGGTTTAGCTTTAAAGCAAGATAAGCCCAATCGCAACTTTTTGGATATTCTTAATAATCAATGGTGGCGCATCGATAAAGTGCTCAATACTGATGATAGCTTATACAGCGCCTATACAACCGGCTTAGAAAGTGTGCGCCTAGGTGTAACCACTTTATTTGATCATCATGCCAGCCAATATCATATTAAAGGCAGTCTAAAGGCATTAAGCAGCGCTTTAAGCGATATTGGCCTCCGTCATAGCCTATGCTATGAGGTTAGCGACCGTGATGGCGAGGCGCAAGCTATGGCCGGCATCGCCGAAAATATCGACTTTATCGATTATGCAGCCCAAGATACAACTGATCTTAAAAAGGGTATGTTTGGCCTACATGCCTCTTTCACTTTAAGCGACCAAACCCTGGCCGCCTGCCATCAGGCCTTGGGCGAGCGGGAAAAAGCTTTCCATATTCATGTGGCCGAGGACAAAGCCGACCAGGCCGACAGCCAAGCCAAATATGGCTGCCGAGTTATCGAGCGCCTGGATAAGGCCGGTATTCTTGGCGAGTTAACCCTGGCTATTCATAATATCCATGTCGATCAAAACGAGATGCAACTTTTGCAGCAAAGCCAAACCATGGCTGTGCATGCGCCGGAATCTAATATGGGCAATGCCGTCGGTTGCGCCCCGGTGCTCGATATGATTAATCAGGGCATTTTAGTGGGATTAGGCACAGATGCCTATACTCAGGACATGTTCGAATCGCTTAAAGTTACCAATATTATTCATAAGCATCAGGCCGCCGATCCGGCCATCGGCTTTGGTGAAAGTTTGGCCATGCTATTTAATAATAATCGTCAAATCTGTGCTCGCTTTTTTAAGCAACCGCTGGGTATTATCACCAAAAATGCCTATGCCGATTTAATTATTGTTGATTATCGTTGTGGCACGCCATTAAACGAAGATACTTTAGCAGGCCATTTAATGTTTGGATTCAATGGTTCGCAAGTTGATTGCACCATGATTAATGGCCGATTTATTATGCAGGAAAGGCAAATTATTAGCGTTGATGAGCCTACTATTTTAGCCCAAGCCCAAAAGCAAGCCGCCAGTTTTTGGCAAAGGGTTTAAATCACGAAGGAGAGTGAATTATGAGCGAAATTATGCGCCCGCTTCCATTTAAGCAGTTGATGAAATGGATAGTAAAAGAGTTGAATCAAAAAGGCCATATTTTTGGCATAGATCAATCAAGATTTTACCGTAATAACCCAACCCTAGGGGCTACCATTTATGGCCAAAAAATAGCCACCCCCATAGGCCCCGCACCCGGCCCCAATAGCCAATTAGCACCCAATATTATTGCAGCCTATCTATGCGGTAGCCGCTTTATAGAGCTTAAAACCGTTCAAAAAATTGATGGCGAAGAATTAGCCAATTGCATACCACGTCCCTGCATAAAGGCCGAAGATGAAGGCTATAATGTAGAATGGTCCACCGAATTAACCACCCAAGCTGCTGCCGAAGAATATATCAAAGCCTGGCTGATTATCCATGTTTTGGCCAAAGAGTTAAAACTGGCCGATTATCCCGATTGCATCTTTAATCTTAGTGTTGGCTATGATTTAGAAGGCATAAAAGGAAATAAGGTTAACACCTTTATCGAAACATTAAAAGATGCTTCAAAATGTCCACTTTTTAACGAAGCAAAAAGTTGGCTAAAGGAAAATATCGAATCCTTTAATAATCTAACAATCGCCGATATCGAGGCAATTAGCCCCCATATCAGCAATAATATCACCTTATCCACCCTTCATGGCTGCCCCCCGGCCGAAATCGAAAAAATCAGCCGCTATCTTTTGGAAGAAAAGCAGCTAAATACAGCAATCAAATGCAATCCTACCCTGCTTGGCTACCAGTTTGCCCGTCAAACCATGGACAATTTAGGCTATGAATATTTGCAATTCGACGATCATCACTTTAACCATGATTTGCAATATGCTGATGCCGTACCCATGTTTAAGCGCCTGCTAGCGCTGGCCGACAGTCTTAATTTAAGTTTTGGCCTTAAAATAAGCAATACTTTCCCGGTTAAAATCAAGGCCGGCGAATTGCCCGGCGAAGAGATGTATATGTCGGGGCGCGCTCTTTTTCCGCTTAGCATTAGCTTGGCTGCCAAAATCAGTAATGATTTTATGGGCAAATTGCCAATTTCCTATTCGGGTGGCATCGATGCGTTTAATATTAAAGAGGTACTTAGTACAGGCATTAAACCGGTTACGGTGGCCACTACCATCCTCAAGCCGGGTGGTTATCAACGCTTACAACAACTTGCTTATCTTAGCACTTCGCTGGAAATTGCGGAAGAAATCGATTATCAAAAACTTAATCAAATTGCCCAGCAAGCCTGCCGAAACAAGCTTTATGCTAAGCATTTGGAGCAAAGAAAAAGCGCTCCCAAACCCCATAAGCTGCCTTTATTCAATTGCGGCCAAGCACCTTGCCGCGAAAGTGCTTGCCCCATTGAGCAGCAAATCCCGGCTTATTTAGAGGCTGTTGCCGCCCAAGATTATAAGCGAGCCATGCAAATTATAGCTATCGACAATGCCGCCCCGGCCATAACAGCGGCTATTTGCAATCACGATTGCCAAAAGGCCTGCTTACGCCGCCATTATGAATACCCTATGCAAATAAGAGGAGCTAAGCAATGGGCAGTACAAAAGGCCATGAGCAATTTTATTGCCGATTTAACTCGCCCCACCCTAAAACATACACATAAAGTTGCAATAATAGGTGCCGGTCCGGCAGGAATGGCTGCCGCAACTTATTTAAGGCGTAACGGTTTAGAAGTAGATATTTATGACAAAAAAGGGCAACCTTTTGGCATAGTACAACATATTATTCCCGATTTTAGAATTAATCAAGGCTTAATTGATTTAGATACCATGCTCGCCGAAGCAATGGGGGTAAATTTCCATTTTAATAATGAGATAAAAGATATATCCACCCTAAAAGCCAACTATAACTATATTATTATCGCCATTGGTGCTTGGGGCAATTGCCGAGATATCCTGCCCGAAAATAACCATAAATTATTACAACCTCTTGATTTTTTGGGTAAGCTAAAAAGCGGCCATCAACTGGATTTAGGAGCTAAAATTGCTATTATCGGCGGTGGTAATGTGGCTATGGATTGCGCCCGTGCTGCCAAAAAACTAGCTAATAAACCCGAGGTAACCATTGTCTATCGTCGCACTATACCGCTAATGCCTGCCGATAGCGAGGAGATTATTGCCGCCAAAAAAGAGGATATTATTTTTGAAGAGTTGCTATCACCAATTGCCTATGACGGCCAAAAACTGCAATGTCAAAAAATGCGCCTTGGCCCAATCGGTGCAGATGGCCGCCCCAAAATCGAAGCCGACCAGGAAAAAATAGAATTTAGTTTTGATACGGTAATTAATGCCACAGGCATGACGGTAGATTATCGGCTTCTTAAAGATAATGGCCTGCTAAACACCGACAGCAATCAGCCACAGCCGGATGATAATAATCGCCTGGACAGCCAAATTTATTTAATCGGCGATTGTTTGCATGGCCCTTCAACCATAGTTGCGGCCTTGGCCGATGCCAAAAAGGCAGCGCAACATATTTTAGCCGATTGTGGCCTTAAGCACGACTTTATCAAAGTAGATTATCAAGCAAGCCCGGAATCATTACATGACAAAAAAGGTGTACTTAAAAAAGCAGACAGTAACTTTGATGACGGTTATCGTTGTTTAGGCTGTGATAAAGTTTGCCAAATTTGCGTAGATGTTTGCCCAAATCGAGCCAATATAGCCCTTAATCTGCCCGGATTTGCAAGTGAAACTCAAATCATCCATATTGATCAATTATGTAATGAATGCGGCAATTGTGCGGTATTTTGTCCTTATGATGGACGCCCCTACCAGGATAAATTCACTATTTTTGCCGATGAGGATGATTTATTAAATTCTACCAATTTTGGCTTTATTAAGGATAAGCAAATTGCCGGCCATTATTTAATGCGCTTAAGGGATGAGAGTATTGAGCATTTATGCCTAAGAGATGCCAAATTAACAGCCGATTATTGGGCAATCATACAGGAAATAGAGCAAAATTATCCATATTTAATAGGGTAGGTTTTATTTATGAAAATCAAAATTAATAATCAAGAGCATAATTATAATACGGATAAAAATCTCCTAGATTTTTTACGCGAAGATTTAAATATCGTATCGCTCAAAAACGGTTGCGCCGAAGGCGCTTGCGGCACTTGTATGGTCTTAATCGACAATAAGGCTAAAAAGGCTTGTATCCAAAAGTTAAGCCGCCTGGAAAATGCTAATATTCTTACTTTAGAAGGTTTACCACCCAAAGTAAAGAACAGCTTTACAGTGGCATTTAGCCAATGTGGAGCTGTTCAATGCGGTTTTTGCATTCCGGGAATGATTATTAGTGCTTATGCTCTTTTATTGATTAATCCACAACCTAGTCGGCAAGAAATAAAAAAAGCCCTACGGGGTAATATATGCCGCTGTACCGGCTATAAAAAGATTATTGAGGCCGTAGAATTAGCTGCTAAGCTTTTAGCAGCTAAACAGCCATCATCAATTATTAACAATAATTATAATTTTGACAAAAATTTACCACGTATTGATGCAGAAAATAAAGCAAATGCTATGTCAGTTTATGTAGATGATATTAAAATAGAAGGCATGCTTCATGCCTCGGCTTTGCGCTCGGCCTACCCTCGCGCCATAATCAAAAAAATTGATATCTCTGCTGCTATTAATCATCCGGATTGTCGGGAAATTTTACTTAAAAAAGATATTCCCGGCAATCCCAAAATTGGCCATATCGAAGCTATTTCCGACTGGGATGTTTTGTTGGGTGAAGGCGATACAACTCGCTATTTAGGTGATGCCTTGGCCTTGATAATTAGTGACAAAAAGTCATCTTTAGCTGCTATAAAGGACTTGATTGTGGTAGATTATCAGGTATTAAAACCGCTAAGCAGCCCGGCAGAAGCATTAGCTGAAAATGCGCCTAAGCTGCATCAAAAGGGGAACCTTTTATGCCAACATTCTTTACAGCGTGGTAATATTGATCAAGCCCTAGCCAAGGCAGCTTTTGTGGTTAAAAACCACTATTCCCTACCCTTCACCGAGCATGCCTTTTTAGAGCCGGAATGCGCTATAGCCCAGCCCGATGGCGAGGATGGCTTATTACTGTTTACAGCAGGCCAAAGCATTTATGATGAACAAAGGGAAATAGCCCGTATGCTGGGTATTGAGCGAAGCAAAATCCGTATTCAAGGCCAAACTGTTGGCGGCGCTTTTGGCGGCAAGGAGGATATGAGCGTGCAGCATCATGCCGCTTTGGCCGCCTGGCATATGCGTCTACCGGTAAAAGTATTGCTTTCCCGTCAGGAAAGCATAATTATACATCCAAAGCGCCATGCCATGGAAATTGATTGCCTTATTGCCTGTGATAAAGAAGGCCGATTGCTAGCGATCAAAGAAAAAATAATCGCCGATACCGGCGCCTATGCATCCCTGGGTGGCCCTGTTTTACAGCGTGCTTGCACCCATGGCGGTGGCCCATATCGCTGCCCTAATATTGATATCGAAGGCTTGGCCGTTTATACCAATAATCCTCCCGGCGGAGCTTTTCGTGGCTTTGGGGTTAGCCAAATAGCCTATGCCTTAGAGAATAACCTTAATCAATTAGCCGCCTTAGCTGGGATTAGCCCTTGGCAAATTCGCCATATAAATGCCGTTATCCCAGGGGATATCTTAGCAAGTGGCCAGATTGCCGATAATTCAACAGCCATAGTCGAATGCTTAGAAGCAATAAAGGACGATTTTGAGCAAGCAAAATATGTAGGTTTAGCTGCTGCTTTAAAAAATTGCGGTTTAGGCATGGGTATTAGCGATAGCGGTCGGGCTCGTATAATTGTCCAAGATGAGGCAGTGCATATTTATACATCTGCGGCCTGCATTGGTCAAGGTTTGGCCACGGTGCTTAAGCAAATAGCTTATCAAACCTTAAAAATAGACCCTCAAAAAATAATTATCGCCCCTCCCGACACGGCAACCAGCCCCGACAGTGGCACAACAACCGCCTCCCGCCAAACAGTCTTTAGCGGTGAAGCCACACGTTTAGCTGCTCTTAAGCTTAAAGAGGCTCTCGATAAAGGGCATAACTTAGCCAGCTTAGATGGCGAGCAGTTTTTTGGCGAATATCAGCCGCCTACCGACCCTTTAGCCAGCACAAAAGCCGAACCACTTAATCATGTAGCCTATGGCTACGGTGTACAAATGGTAGAGCTTAATGAACAGGGAGAACTCAAAAAAGTTATAGCTGCCTATGATGGCGGCCAAATCATCAATCGCTTAGCAGCAGAAGGCCAGATAGAAGGCGGCATTATCATGGGATTAGGCTATGCCTTAACCGAAGATTATCCTTTAAAAGAATGTTATCCTCAAGCTAATTTTGGTCGCTTAGGTTTATGGCGTGCCGATCAAATACCGGAAATAGAAATCCGCTTTGTACAGGCTAAAGAGCAAATCAAGATGGCCTATGGCGCCAAAGGTTTAGGCGAGCTGGCAACAATTCCGGCTGCACCGGCCTTAAGCGGTGCTTATTATGCCTTTAATCAAAAGATGCACTTAAAGTTACCGATTAAAAGCATTTAAATATCACGTGGATATTGCAATAAATTGCGGCATAAAAAGATTGTAAGTAAAGCAGCAAAAATATTCCAAATAGCCATTAGGGCAATATTAAAATAAATATCACCCAACATCAATATTGTAGCAATAAAAATTAAGCCCAAGCCGGGCAAGCAAAGCGCTATTCCCAGCAAAATATTTATAAATATTAATAAAGATCGGCTTTTTCCTACATTCATTCTTAAAGCCAAAACCGAGCCACTTAAAAAAATCAAACTAAAGCTAATCCTAAACAGAACCAGCACCAAAATTTGGTCGATGCTAATTTGCCAAATTATACCGATAATACCAAAGGTAATTAGCGCCTCGATAATCACTTTAACTATTGATTGGCCAAGGATGGCTAATAGCTTATAAAATGGGCTAGCAGGCACTAAGTAAATATAATGCGCTTTTAACTCTTTGCTAAAGCTACTATTAAGGCTGGTAAAAATTTGCAAATAAGCCGTAAAAATTAAAACCGAAATTAGGGAATCCTGCCCCATAAAATAACAATAAATTACCGTTATTATCATAAAAATAAGGGTGTTTAAGTCGAAAAAGAAAAACTTAAGACGTGAAGATTCCTGCACTTGCTTAAAGAAAAACACACTTGCACCCATACCATGTCTTAAGCCGCTTTTATGCTCCTTAGCAGCATTGCCCAGGCTTAGCTCGCTAATATCCTTGCCTTCTACCTTAGCTTGCTTTAGCTTTTGACTTTGCTCGGTGGCTGCTAAAACATCTTCATAAAATCCGCTGCCGCTACGGCTAATTGCCTTAAGCAATATTAAATTACAAATAATAACCGCAGCTATACCACAAAATCCCCACAGCAATTGGCCGCTTGCTAAAGAACTGATTGCAAACTTAATCCAGCCAAAAAATGGCATAAAATTTAAGATAGGTTGATTGGCAGCGGCAATTAAAGTATCGATATTAAAAACTAAATCTACTAAAATCGGCCTGGCCAACAGAAGCAAAAACAGTGTCAAAAAACCGTAAAATAACATATATATTATCTTACTTTTTTTAGAATTAATGCGCATACTATAAATGGCCATTGCCATTAAGGTACCGCTAAAATAAGCAAGCGCATAGCCTAAAACAATCAGCAAAAAATAAGCAAGGCTAATATTATAGCGTGGTCCTAGCCAATTATACTGCATAATTAAAATCAGAGCTAACCATAAAGACATAGCACTTTGCTTTATCATGCCATATACCAGCACATTTATTGGTTTAAGCGGAGCAGTAAATATTAAGTGAATATCGGCCATATTAAATAAGGTAGCACCTTTACTAAAGCCATTATAGGCCGGCATTAAAAAAGAAAACATATAAAAACCCAGCACAATAGCCATAAACTCTGCATTGGAAGCTACCGCTAAGCTGCTCATAGCATGATTATTATTATTGCTAATGGCCGAAAATAATAATAAGCCGCCACAAAAAATCATCAAAATCAATTTAGCAGGTTTTTTCTTTAGCTCGAGCAAGATATTTTTAAATTGCCTAAGCAGCAGGTAAAATAGGGGGCTCATTCTCTTCCCCCTTCTTGATTTCCTTCGGTAATGGCAAAAAACAAATCTTCTAGGCTTTGGCCGGAAATGTCTTCTTGTTGATGATAACGGCTGGCAGCAAAGCGCCCTTGCTTCATAATATGGGCAATATCCCAGCTATTTTCTACGCTATTTAATAGATGGGTGCTAATCAATAAAGATGCGCCATCTTCCTTTAACTCTTGGAATAAAAGCTTTAATTCCTTGATTGCATGAGGGTCGAGGCCAACCATTGGCTCATCAAATATTAGGTTTTTTGGACGTGGTAATATTGCGCAAATAATGCTTAATTTTTGTTGCATACCTTTTGATAATTCTTTACCCAAATAATTGGCTTTTATGGTTAATTCAAAGCGCTCTAAAAGCTGATTGCCATAGTTTTGCCAATCCTTTAGCCCATAAGCGCGAGCTATAAACTCCAAATGCTCACTTACCGTTAGTAAATCATAAATATTAGGAATTTCAGGTATATAGCCTAAATTGCGCTTAGCCTCTAGGCTATTATAATTGAAATCGTCAATTTTTATACTGCCATCAAAACGTAATAGACCGCAAATACATTTAATAATAGTCGATTTTCCTGCCCCATTAGGGCCTAAAAGCACAGCTACCTGACCATTTTCTACCGTAAAGCTGATATCATCATTAGCTAGCAGCCCACCTTTATAACTTTTGCTTACATTTTCGATTTTAAGCATAATTTCCTCCTTAGGGGGTATAGTTTGGCTTTTTAAGCATAGAATAGGCAAAGAAAGGGGGTTAATATGCCTTATTTTTTATTGCTTATCATATGCTTAATTCTAAGTGCTTGTACTAATCAAACACCTACAATTGATACAGAAATTGCAGCCGAAAATACGGAACAAAATATCTATCATAATGATTATTTGGGGTTAAGCATAACTATCCCCGAGGGCTGGCATATTAATATGCTTAGTGATAATTTAAGCAGCGAACCGATAGCCCAAGAATATCAGCCCGGGCGCTTGGAATTGCTTGATATCAACAATAATCAGCCCGAGCATAATTTAAGCCATTGCCGCTTTTATGCTTATGCCGAAATTTTTCCCGAGCAGATAGACATCAATAATTATATCGACATTTTTAGACAATATTTAACCGGAGAAAATTCCCAAATTATCAAGGAAGAGGAAATTCCTCTATTACGGCAAAATGCCCATAGGCTGATTGTAAACATCGAGCTAACTGAACAGGATTTGCATTATCATGAAGAGTATTATATTTTGCCGATTAAAGATGCAGTTTTAGTTTTTTATTTAAATTATTGGCCTAATCAGGAGGATGCAGCCTTTAAAGCGCAGAAAATCTTTGATTATATTGATTTAACCAACTAAACATAAATATTGTATATTTGATACAACTATGATATAATAATCGCAAAGCGATTATTATATTACTTCATTTAACTCGCCGGAAATTCTCGGCCAAAAGGCGGCCAAGAATTTTTTATGGCAGGATTATATCATAAATATGCAGCTAGCTTAGTGTAGTAATTACTTTTGCACCATATTTATGATATAATAATCACAAAGCGATTATTATATCACTTTATTTAACTCGCCGGAAATTCTCGGCCAAAAGGCGGCCAAGAATTTTTTATGGCAG
>CAYJBP010000042.1:0-17738 GCA_964368605.1 uncultured Peptococcaceae bacterium
GTTACTTTTTGCGACCAAAAAGTAACAATCCCCCTCTGCAATAAAAGAAACTACAAAAGCAAGTGTAGGAAGGGACAAGAAAGCCTAACTATTCACGAAACACAAACCAAACTAACTATCCTCCAAAAAACATAAATAACCCACAATCCAGCTAGCAATAGGCAACAAAAAACTAAAATAGTCCAGCTAACAATAGGTAACAATAACCCAAACAGCGGAATGGTCAAGACCATTCCCTACAAAACACTAACAAATCAAAAAATACCAAAGCTGGGCTGGGTTCGGATTATATCGGCTAGGCTAGGGGCGACCTCATTTTTTCCACCCCCCAAAACCCATTTCCCTCTTGACTAAAGCAGGCATTTTTGATAAAATTAAGTGTCCTGTTAATAATTGGAGGTATAAATCATGAAATCTTTAGTAATTGTAGGTGCGCAGTGGGGCGATGAAGGTAAAGGCAAAATTACCGACTTTTTAGCCGATCAGGCCGATATGGTGGTGCGCTCCCAAGGCGGCAATAATGCCGGCCATACCGTAATTAATGGCGATGATATTTATAAATTCCACCTCATCCCATCCGGGATTTTGTACAATAATACCGATTGCATTATCGCCAACGGTGTAGTGCTGGACTTAGAGGTGCTTTTTAAGGAATTAGACGACTTAATTGCCCGCGGCATCGATTGCTCGGCTTTGGCCATCTCGGAGCGAGCCCATTTAATTATGCCCTATCATAAACAAATGGATGCCCTGCAAGAAGATATCAAGGCCGGCCAAAAAATCGGCACAACCAAGCGTGGTATCGGCCCTGCCTATATGGATAAGGCCGCCCGTGATGGCATTCGTCTTGCTGATTTGCTTAATTTTGACAAATTCTGCGAGCGCCTAGCCTATAATCTTAATGATAAAAAACGCTGGTTGGGGGATAATACTCCTAAATACGAAGATTTAATTGCCATTTATAAGCCCCTGGCCGAGCGAATTCGTCCTTTTGTTAAAGATACCGCTCCAATTATCAACAAAGCCCTCGATCAAGGCCAAAAAGTGCTGTTTGAGGGCGCACAAGGTGCTTTGCTGGATATCGATCATGGCACCTATCCCTTTGTAACTTCTTCTAATCCGGTAGCCGGCGGCGTTTGCACCGGCAGCGGTGTCGGCCCCACCAAAATCAATAGGGTGCTGGGCATTTTTAAGGCCTATATTACCAGGGTGGGCGATGGCCCTTTCCCCTCGGAATTAACCGATAAACAAGGCGAATACCTGCGTGAAAAAGGTGCCGAATACGGGGTTACCACCGGCCGCCCCCGCCGTTGCGGTTGGCTGGATTTGCCGGTTCTTAAATATGTAAATATGATTAATGGCATTACCGATTTGGCCATGACCAAAATGGATATTCTCGACGATTTGGCCGAGATACCGATTTGCACAGCCTATAAATACCGAGGCGAAATTATTGATTACTTGCCCACCGATTTGGAATTTTTGGCAGAATGCGAACCGGTTTTCGAGAACTTACCCGGCTGGCAAGCGCCTACAGCCCATTTGCAAAATTATGACGACTTGCCCCAAAAAGCCAAAGATTTTATAAGCTATATCGAAAAAGCAGCCCAAGTGCCGATTAGCATAATTTCTACCGGTGCCGACCGTAATGATACGATAATTCGCTGCGATTTATTCGCATAGGGGGGGAAAATATGAGCATTACCAGGCCTCGTGGGGTTAATGATCTTTTGCCGGAAACCACAGCTAAATGGCGTGAGGTAGAAGCACTTTTGCATTTAATGGCCGAGGAATACGGCTTTGGCGAAATAAGAACCCCCATTTTTGAGCAAACTATGCTCTTTGCCCGTGGTGTGGGCGAAACCACCGATATTGTTCAAAAAGAAATGTATACCTTTAACGACAGAAGCGATCGCTCGCTTACCCTAAGGCCGGAAAATACAGCAGCCGTTTGCCGTGCTTATCTGGAGAATAAGCTTTATGGCCAGGCGGCCAATCATAAGCTATATTATTTAGGGCCAATGTTTCGTTACGAGCGGCCGCAAGCAGGCCGTTTTAGGCAATTTCATCAATTTGGCCTGGAAATTTTAGGCACTAAATCGCCCTTGGCCGATGCCGAAATTATTGCCTTTGCCTGCGACTTTTTTAGAAGAATCGGCGTGGACGATTTAAAAGTGCATTTAAATAGCGTGGGCTGCCCCAATTGCCGCAGCGCTTATCGCAGCCTATTGCAGGACTTTTTGCAACCCAATCTTGATGCTTTATGCGGCGATTGTCAAAATCGTTATGAGCGTAATCCCTTAAGAATTCTTGATTGCAAAAAGGAGGCTTGCGCCCTGCATTATCAAGGCGCACCTAAAATTAGCGATCATCTTTGTGCGGAATGTGCCGAGCATTTTGAGCAAGTTCAGCAATTATTGGCCGCAGCCGGCCTAAAATATGTGCTGGATACCGGCCTGGTAAGGGGCTTGGATTATTATACCAAAACAGCCTTCGAGATTCGTTCCGAGGCAATCGGTGCTCAAAGCGCCCTTTGCGGCGGCGGCCGTTATGATGGATTAATGGCCGAAATCGGCGATAAAGATATACCCGGCATCGGCTATGCAATGGGCATAGAGCGGGTATTCCAGGTGCTTGCAGCCGTTAATCAGGATATCGAAATAGATAATCATCCCGATGCCTATATTATCAGCATCGATCAGCCCGAAGCCCAAAAATCGGCTTTTGCCCTGGCCAATGATTTACGCAAGGCCGGCCTAAAAACGGAGCTAAACTTTGAGGCAAAAAGCATTAAGGCACAGCTAAAAGCCGCCAACAATGCTAAAGCAGCCTGGGCGATTATCATAGCCGAAAATGAATTAGCCTATGGCAAAGCCACGCTTAAAAATATGGCCAATTCCGAGCAATTGGAATTACCCTTTGGCGAGATTAGGGCATTTTTGTTTGGCGCTTAGTTTTAAATTAAATATATAAATCAAGAAAGAGGAAATTTTTATGAACAGAACTAATTATTGCGGCCGCTTGCGCAAAGAGCATGTTGGCGCCGAGGTTGTTTTAACCGGTTGGGTGCAAGTGCGCCGCGACCATGGCGGCCTAATCTTTGTCGATTTGCGTGATAGAGAAGGCTTAGTACAGGTAGTATTTAGCCCCGAGGCCGATGCCGAAATGTTTAAGCAGGCCGAAACTGTGCGTAATGAATATGTATTGCAGGTAAAGGGCAAAGTACGCTTACGCCCCGAAGGCACGGCTAACCCCAACTTAGCCACCGGCGAGGTGGATGTGGTGGCCGGCGAGCTTAGTGTTTTAAATGCAGCCAAAAACCCGCCCTTTTATATTGAAGACGACTTAAACTGCGATGAACTTTTGCGCCTAAAATACCGTTATTTGGATTTGCGCCGCCCGGAAATGCAGCAAGCCTTGCGTTTGCGTCATAAAACCACGATTGCGATGCGTCATTTCCTGGATGAGGCCGATTTCTTTGAAATCGAAACCCCGATTTTATGCAAAAGCTCGCCTGAAGGTGCTAGGGATTATCTGGTGCCGTCTAGGGTGCATCCCGGCGAATTTTTCGCCTTGCCGCAAAGCCCCCAGCTATTTAAGCAATTATTGATGGTAGGCGGCTATGATCGCTATTTCCAAATTGCCCGCTGCTTTAGGGATGAAGATTTACGTGCCGATCGTCAGCCGGAATTTACCCAGCTAGACATGGAGATGTCTTTTGTTGAGGAAGAGGATGTTCGTTCTTTAACCGAGCAAATGCTCTCTTTTGTATTCAAAGAGGCTTTAGGCAAAGAAATTGCCACCCCCTTTAAGGCCATCCCCTATGAGGAGGCTATGAATCGTTATGGTTCGGATAAGCCGGATTTACGTTTCGGCATGGAGCTAATCGATATTGCCGATATTGCCATCGAAAGCGATTTTAAGGTTTTTGCTTCGGTTGCTAAAAATGGCGGTTGGGTACGTGGTATTAATGCTAAAAACTGCGGCCATTATTCGCGCAAGGAAATGGACGATTTAACTAAATTTGTAGGTATTTTTGGGGCAAAAGGCCTGGCCTACATCATTGTTGAGGAAAATGAATTGCGTTCGCCAATTAGCAAATTCTTTAGTGAGGAGCAATTAAAGGCTATTTGCGAGCGTATGGATGCCAAGCCCGGCGATGTACTAATGTTTGTAGCCGACAGCCCTTCGGTAGCGGCCGATAGCCTAGGCCATTTGCGGCAGGAAATTGCCAAAAGGGAAAATCTAATTGATGAAGAAGAGCTAAACTTCTTATGGGTAACCGATTTCCCCCTATTCGATTATGATGAGGAGGAAAAGCGTTGGGTAGCAGTGCATCATCCTTTTACCGCACCTAAAGACGAAGATTTAGCATTATTGGAGAGCGATCCCGGTAAAGTAAGGGCTAAAGCTTATGATGTAATCTTAAATGGTGTGGAATTAGGCGGCGGTAGTGTAAGGATACATCGCCGCGAGATTCAAAGCCGTAT
This sequence comes from uncultured Peptococcaceae bacterium, assembly GCA_964368605.1. Classification (GTDB taxonomy): domain Bacteria; phylum Bacillota; class Dehalobacteriia; order UBA4068; family UBA4068; genus CAYJBP01. The sequence goes on from CAYJBP010000042.1 coordinate 4,491, forward strand.
TTTTGCCTTATTGGGCTTAACCGAAGAGGAAAGCTTGGATAAATTTGGTTATTTACTGGAGGCTTTTGAATACGGAGCACCGCCGCATGGCGGCATAGCCTTTGGCCTAGACAGAATGGTAATGTTGATGGCCAATAAAGGCAGTATCCGTGATGTAATTGCCTTCCCTAAAACCCAAAGTGCCAGTGATATGATGGTACAAGCACCATCCCCGGTAGCAGGCAAGCAATTAAGAGAGCTATCGATTAAAATAGCAGAAAAAGCCAAATAGTTAAAGGGTTTTAGATTTTAGCTAGACAAAAAGGGGCTGTCGCAAATGAAACAATTTGCGACAGCCCCTTTTTTAAATATTTATTAGTTAAACTTGAACTTGGTTTTTCATGCCTCTGGTTGAATATACAAAAATCAGAAATGCCGAAACCGTAAAGACCGAAAAGGCAATAAAAATATACTCAACACCGAGGAAGTCGGCCAAGAAGCCGCCAACCATATTACCAATAATACCTGCTAAACCACCATTTAAAGCCATGGCGAAGGTAATAGCGCTGGCTTTCATTCTGGTATCAACAATTTCGCCGATATAATTAAGGGCGGCCGGTAAGAATATACCAAATGATAAACCTTGCAGTACCTGAACCGCAATCAGCATATTAACACTGGGCACTAAAATATTAATAATTACCCTGATAATCATTGCAAAAAAGGCAAAGCGCAATAGCTGATAGATTTTAAATCTTGAGGAAAGCTTGCTAAATAGCAACATAATCGGGAATTCGCTTAAGCCCATAACAAACCAGGCCATGCCCAAATCGCCGCTATCACCGCCAACGCTTTGCATTAAAACAGGCAAATATGTTTGAATAGAAATAAGGCCGATACCAAAAAAAGTCATGCTTATAACCAGTAATAAATATTTTCTATCTGATAATAAAGTTGTAATAACCGAAAAATAGGATTCCTTTTTCTCTGCTGTTTCTTTTTGCGGCTTTTCTTGAATTGGGATACTATCGAGGAAAAGCATGAAGAAGGCGGTAAGGCCTGCAAAAATTGCATGAATGAAGAAAAGGCTATCCAGGCCAATTGCCGCAAATACCTGGCCGAAGATTAAGGCGGTAACCGCAAAGAATAAAGAGGCAATACCACGAGTTACACCATAGTTAAAATACGGTCTTTTTTGATGAATACGAGTGCCCCAGCTATCAATTAAGCTCATCAAGCTACGCTCGGTAATACCCATCGAAAAAATAGATAAAAAGGCCAGGGGTATAACTGCAATGGTCATTTGCAGGGCAAATGCTGCCGGTATCGATAATAGCATAAGGGCAATTGCTATTCGCTTTAGCGGTATTCTAAAATCTGCTAAATAGCCTACCAAAGAAGGTGTAATAGTGGCCAGTACCGAAATACCTGTCATCGCCAAACCAATTTGCGAATTGGAAAAGCCGTTTTCGATTAAATAGGTAACTACAAATGAAAAATAAATACAAAATGCGCCCCAATAAAAAGACTGAACACAGGCATAAAAGAAATTAACTTTAAATTTCTCAAATTTAGTAGGATTACTATTAGTCATAATCTATCTCCTTCACTTTAAATTTTATTTACTGGCTGTCTGCATATTTTGCAGCTTCCTGGGCAGCTCTTCTTCCCGAGTAAATATTATTGGCATTACAAGAGCCTGGAATAAAGATAGAATAGTAATCACGCCATAATTTACCACCATCTACGCCGGCAACATAAAGGCCGGGTATCGGCTTATGCGTTCTGGAAAGAACCTCCATCTTGCGATTATAATCGATGCCTTCAACCGAGTTTACAAATTGATAGCCATCTTCCCAGCCATAAAACGGCGCTTCAAAAGCATGTAAATAATCGGGATTTTTTTCAAAATCGGCATCAAACCCTGTTTGGCAAGCATTATTATAGGTTTCAATAGTTTGTTTTAAGCTATTAGCATCAAGACCGAGCTTTTCGGCCAATTCTTCGATTGAATTTGCCTTAAAAATACCTTCTTCATTTTCGGCTGCCAGCTTGGTAAATGTTTGATAAACATCTCTGCCACCGGCATCGCTAAAGTTTTTAAGCTTTTTATCATCAAAGATTGTAAAACTGCGTTCTTGGGTAAGTGCGGCAGAAACAGCAAAAGCAAATAATTTTAAAGAGCAAGATTCGTCTACATAACGCTCGGCATCTTGGTTTACACTGATATAATATGGATGAGCACCGGGGCGGCTAATTACATAATCTAACCAATTACTTACTTTTTTCATTTGGCGAGGAATAATATCACCAATTAAGTTGCAATGGTCTACCAGACTTTTAGCCCCTGCATCTATACACATATTAATAGTAGAACCATCTGGTGAAGCAACGCCTCTAAAGGCAAAATCGGTACGGCCAATAGCATTATGCATCATTTCCTCATTTAAGATATAACCACCACCGGCCACAATTACCGAGCTACAATCAATTCTAAGCTTTGTATCGCCGTTTTGAATAGCAATAATGCCACTAATTTTGCCATCATCAAAAAGCAAACTATTGCCTTTGGTATTAGTTAAAAGTGTGCCGCCATTTTTTTCAAAAGCTGCCAGCATTTTTTTTGAAGGAGAAGCTCCATTTTCTTTTTTCCAAGCATGGAATACCGGGGCATTAATATCGCCTACTGTATAAGGCTCCAGCTCCTCGATAAATTCCACGCCTTGGGCCATCAGCCAGGCAATATTATCACCCGATGCCGTAACCAAATCCTTCCACATAAAGGCATTTACTTGATGATTGAATAGGCGTAATTCCTGATTTACCAAAGCCATGGCATCTACATGAACACCTTGCTTTTTGGAAATAGGAGATTCTACCGCCATAGCGCCATAGGTAACATTCCAGTTGCCGCCGGCACGATTGCATGATTCGATAAGAATAACCTTCTTACCTAATTCCGCAGCCTGCACAGCAGCACATAGGCCACTAACCCCGGAGCCGACAACTACGATATCGCAAGCCAATTTCTTACTGTTTTCCATTTGATTTACTCCTAACCTTTTAATTTTAAGACAGCAATTACTTGCTGCCAAATTAAATGCTTTAATATATGCTTAGCCTTATTAATAATAGTTAAACCTTTGGATATATCAAACAGTTTATTGCCTTTTATTCTCTATCCAATATTTATATAATTTAAATTAATTGATTTTTTAATCTGTTTATTGCATAAACATTATCATTTGCGCAGAATTAATACAAGTACGCAATAAAATTAAGCCAAGTATAAAAAATTATACTTGGCTTAGGTGTTTCTAACGCATTGATTTGTTTTTCTGTTTGGTTTATACTTAAAAAACCAGCAAAAAATGTAAAAATGAGGAATAAAAATAGTATGTCTAAAGAGTTAAGCATAAATCAAATTATCGATATCGTCAAATTTCTTGGCATAAAGTGGATAATTCCTATCATCTATCAACTTAGCGTCAACGAAATCCTTCGTTATAATCAACTTAAACATGAATTATATGGGGTTACCAATATCGCTCTATCAAAAGCACTTAAATCGCTAGAAGAGCGAAGCTTAATCCTACGTAATCAATTTAATGAGATACCACCACGGGTTGAATATAGTTTAACCGATAAAGGTAAAGAAGTTTTGCCCCTGCTTCATTGCTTTACCGAAACCTTATTATATGATACACCCACTATAATTATGTTTTAATATATGAAAATACGCCCCAGGGAAATTATGATGTTAATCAATCCTATAAAGATATTATCGATTCTTTAGATGCTGCTTATATTAAATATTATAACAGCACTTTAAATATCGAAAACAATAGGCGGATTAATGCCATTGCCAGCTTAAAGCAGCTATTTATCATCAATATGCAAATAATATCTAAGTTATCACCTGCCCAAATTTATATAATGGGCAAAAATTTTTCGAGCAAAACCAATTTATTAGATTATTTAATGGCTAGCGATCGGCCCTTTTACAATATTTTGCAGGCTATTATTAAAGACGGCTATGAGCATGGCGAAATAAGCCCCGATTTAACTGTACGGGAAATTATAATAGCCTATACTAATTTTTCTAAAGGCATGATTGTAAATTGGCGCGAAAGCGATTTTTCCTATGATTTGCTGGATCAGAACAAAAATATTATTGAGCGCTTTTTCAATATCTTTAAACCCTAAAATTCCAGCGACCCAAAAATTTGGCCGATATCTAAAAAATTAGGTTGCGGATAGCCATCTACATCGGGTGCTCCCAAAGATATAGCAATATAATCCCTACCTTCATAATCCGCATAAGCGGCCAAGCAAAGGCCTGCCGCATTGGTAAAGCCGGTTTTGCCACCCAAAAGTTGCGCCTGATTATATAAATCGGCACCTTTTAAGCTGGCCTCGGTACTATAAAAAAAGTAGCTTTTAATAGTTAATCCTTCGGGATTAATAAGGCTGGGGCTGGTTTGATAAATCGGTGCAGCCAATAAATCCCGCAAATAGGGAACTTTAATTGCCTCGGCCATAATTATCGCCAAATCTAAGGGGCTGGCCACCTGCTCTTCGGCCGGCAAGCCACTGGGGTTAACAAAATAACTATTGCTCAAGCCCAGTTCGGCCACCTTGGCATTCATCAAATCGGCAAAGGCAGGTAGGCTGCCGCTAATATTATAGGCCAGGGCATTAGCACTATCACAGCCCGAACGCAATATCAGCGTATAAAGTAAATCCTCATAGCTAACCTCCTCGCCAATACTAAAGCCGGACATCGAAGCGCCAATTTCCTCCATGCCGGCAAAATCGGCCTCGCTTAATACCACCTTGGCTTGCAAATTGTCAATATTTTCCCAGGCCACTAAGGCCGTTAAAACCTTAGTAACCGAGGCCGGCGGCAAAGCGGTATTAATTTCCTTGCCATAAAGCACGGTTAGGGTATCGGCGGCAATCAAAATTGCCCCTTTAGCAGTAACTTCGCCTACCGAAAAAAGGCGGCCGGGCAAATTTTGGCTTAAATAATCATTGCCGCTCTGAGCAATATCGCTTTCGGTGATGGCTTCATCTAAGGGATTATTGATATCATCACCGATTAAACCCAGCTTAAGGTAGTGGGCAATCAATAAATCAACCATTTTACCATAGCTTTTTATGCCCTCGCTTTGATTATTGGCCTGCAAATAAATATCATTGCTAATCGAGGATACCTGCGAGAAAAAGCCGTTTTTATCCCGCCAAAAATCGCTAATTTCCTGATAATCGGCAATTAAGCGGCTAGGCAGCGCAGCCTGAATTTGGGCAAAGCTTTCGCTATCTAAATCCCTACTTAAAGCCGCATAAACATATTGCCAGGCCGTATAAAGGCCACTATACTTAAATTGAATATCCTCGCTGCCTATAGCCGCCAAATAGGCAATAAAATTAGCCTCGTCCTCGGGCATATAGCCACCTAAATGGGCTAATTCATGACAAAGAATAAAAGGCAAACTAAGCTTAGGCGTATGGCGATTATAATTGGCCTCGATGGTAAAAGGCGAATAAATACCGCTGATTTTTAATTGCGACATCCCTGCCGAGTAGGCAATAGGCTTAGGATTAGGCATATAAATAAAGCCCAAATCATATTCGCTGCTTAAATTAAGCATGGCCAAACGAGCTGTTTGCTCGGCAGTTTCGATATCCAAAATAAAGTCGCCATCATTATTGCGCTGAGGATTGATTTCGGCCATCTGCTTAAGGAGCAAATCATGGATTTGCAATAATTGCTCGGTATCGGGGGCGGTGGTAGTTAAGGCCAGCTTATCCTCTAAAGGCTGGCGATGATAATTGATGCCGCTACCTATGGTAAACATAAAGAAAATAAGGGCAGCCAAAAATAAAGTTAAGCGCCCAAAGCGGCCAAAATGGCGCAGATACTTAGCCCTATTTTTGAAGGTAGCAATGCTAAAAAAGCCTAAACCACCGATAATAATTATAATTAAAATATATAGTAAAATTTCGTATAAAGAAAAAGGCCAGAGGCTATTTAAACGCCCCAAAGATGCCACCAAGTACGGAAAAACTTCGTTGCCATAGGCTTCGGCAAAGCCGGGTATAAAGCGGATTAAAGCATTAAGCGCAATAGAGAGCAAAATGAGAATTATAGCAGCAAAAATAAGCATGGCTTTGGCCTCCTTTCTTATAATTCATTAAATATATTAAAAAAGGGGAGCAGCAAAAGCGCTCCCCATAAACCCATAATCCGAATTATAGGCTCGTACTTAAGCTTCAAAAATCTAAAGCCCTAATTTAACCCTCATGCTTAACCAATAAAGCCTTAGCGCCATTACCTAACTGCAAAGCATTGGCCTCATCGGTATCTAAATGAACATCGCAGCTAAACTCGGGATGTACGCGTGCCAAAATATTAAATAAAGCACCCGATTTTGCACCCTTAAAATAAAGGTCTACCAAATCTTTATCTTTAATACCTAATTTTTCGCCATCAGAGGTATGTAAATGGATATGCGGATTAGCCACAATAACCCCTTTTTCCAAAATAACATAACCATTAGGGCCTACCAAAACGCAGCCGGGGCTGCCATCTAAATCGCCGGAATTACGTAAAGGAGCCTTAATGCCAAGCTTACGGGCATCGGTTTGGGCTACTTCTACCTGGGTTTCGGGGCGAGCAGGGCCTAAAACACGCATTTTTTCAATAATACCTTTAGGGCCTACCACATTAACCACCTGATCACAGGCATATTGGCCGGGCTGGCTTAATTCCTTCATATTGGTAAGCATAGCACCCTCGCCAAATAAAGCTTCCACATCTTTCTGACATAAATGCAAATGACGATTGGATATACCCACCGGCACTACAAAAATATTGCTTTCGTCTTGCAAATTTACTTGGTTGATATCAATAGCACTCATATTTTTCCTCCTTAAATTAGCCGGTTATGGCGGCTTAGCTATATTAATTATAATTGCTTATCTATATTATAATACATAAACCCACCCTATGGCAAGTAATAAAAAGTTTCAAATAATTTGCTCATTTAAATTTATGGCTTGTAGCCGCCAATTAGCCAAACTTAGCGTAAAAGCAAAAAAACTTTCCCTATCAGGCAAATTATGCTATAATGCAGTTAGGCATTATTGACATAAGGAGGAATGCTTATGCCCAAAATAAATAATGATTGGCTGCCGCAAATAGGCAATGAGTTTGAGCAGGATTATTATCAAAATTTGCGCCGCTTTTTGGCAAGCGAGTATCAAAAGCGGCAGATTTTTCCGCCGGCCGACGATATATTTAATGCCTTCCATTATACGCCACTTAGTAGGGTTAAGCTGCTGCTTTTAGGCCAAGATCCCTATCATAATCATGATCAGGCGCATGGCCTTTGCTTTTCGGTAAAGCCTAATATTAGGCCATTGCCGCCCTCTTTGCAAAATATTTATAAGGAATTGCAGGCCGATTTAGGTTATGCGCCACCTAAACATGGCTATTTAAAAAAATGGGCCGATCAAGGGGTTTTAATGCTTAATACCGTGCTAACAGTGCGGGCGCATCAGGCCAATTCGCATCAAAATCAAGGCTGGGAAATTTTTACCGATCGGGTAATTAAGACCGTAAATAATTTAGATCGGCCAATTGTCTATTTTTTATGGGGTCGCCCTGCCCAAAAGAAAAAATCCCTGCTTAATAACCCTAAGCATTTAATTCTAGAAGCGCCCCATCCCAGCCCATTATCTGCGCATCGGGGCTTTTTTGGCTGTTCGCATTTTAGTAAAGCAAATCAATTTTGGCAAGAGCAGGGGCTTAAGGGCATCGATTGGCAAATAGATGATATTTAAGGAGAATTTATGCAGCATATCAGAATTTTGGCCTTGGGCAAAATTAAAGAAAACTATTTAACGGCCGGGCTGGCCGAGTATCAAAAAAGGCTTAAACCCTTTTGCAAGCTGGAGATTTGCGAGTTTAGTGATGAAAAAACGCCGCTAAATGCCTCGGCTGCCGAAGAAAATTTGATTAAAGAGCGCGAAGGCAAGCGCATTTTAGAAGCCTTAAAAGATAAGGAATATATTATTGCCTTGGATCTTGGCGGCCAAAATTTTAGCTCGGAGCAATTGGCCGCCCATATTGCCGATTTGCCGCTAAAAGGCTATCCTAATCTGGCCTTTGTTATCGGCGGTTCGCTGGGATTAAGCCAAGAAGTGCTGGCCAAAGCCCATCTGCGCCTATCATTTGGCCGCCTAACTTTGCCCCATCAGTTGATGCGCCTGGTTTTAATCGAGCAAATCTATCGCAGTTTTAAAATCAATCGTAATGAAAGTTATCATAAATAAGTTTCCAACAAAAATTTTGCTCAATTTATTTTTAAAAATTGTAGGTTTTTGGGGGGGGGCTAAGCGCCCCAAGGTCTTAAAACCGGCGCCTTTTGGCAAAGCCAAAACAGCCGAAATATCAAATAAAAAGGCTATCGCAGTTGAGCGATAGCCTTTTATTTTTAATAACAAACCTTAATTGGAATACGCAAAACAAGGCCACCACTTCTTTTTTCGGTGACTACAGGGCCGCAAATATCGGTTTGTGCGCCCTGATAATACATCTGAGCTGGGAAATCGCAGCATTTAATCTTAACTGTTTGTTCTAAAGTAAGCATTTGACCGGCACTATTGGTATAGGGAATGCTAACTTCAATATTAAGGCAAAGACAAGTACCGCAATTATCCAAAATGCAATGCGAATTAAGAATAGTAGCCTGCCCCAAGCCCGGGCAGCAAATATCGCAAGCGGCAATCTTAACTGTTAATTCGCGATTAAAGCAGCATAAAACCGGCTTAAGACAAGCAGGATCGGGCGGACAATATTCCGGCAAAGTAGGGCAAGCCGACGGCGCAGGGGGTAATGTAGGCGAAGGCAATGGGCAATTAGATACCGCAGCCGCATAAGCAGGCTTAATATAAGTAGGGGTAATATAAGTAGGCGGTACGCAAATATCGGGCGGACAAGGCGGAGGCGGACAAGGCGGAGGCGGACAAGGCGGCGGCGGACAAGGCGGAGGCGGACAAGGCGGCGGCGGACAAGGTGGCGGCGGACAGGGGCTACAAGCAGGTGGCGATATAATAACACATTGTTTGGGCGGGCAGGGATACGGTGGGCAAACCGGGAAGCAGGGCACCGCGCAGGAGGTTAAGCAATGTGCCGAGCGGCATCTTTTGCGCCGAACAATCAAATATTCTGGGCAATCGCAGCAATTATACCAACTGGGTAAAGGGCTGGTCTGCCAAACCGGCACCGAATTATACTTTTGATCGCAATTATGATAATAAGCCAAAAAAATCATCTCCTTCAGGGAAAATAAAACAAGTTCTGAACCATTATATGCTGCCCGTCCTTAAACGGTGCATGTTTTGGTTAATTGAGAAGGAGAGATAGCCTGCCTAAATAATTTTTAAAACAAAGTATTTAAAAGAACCAAAAAAACTTTTAATCAACCTCTAGGCTTTTAAAAACAGCTTTTGCTTTAGAAGCATTCTCTAAAAAATAACTTAAATATTGCTCTAGGCCGTTTTCTAGCTCTTGATTGATTTGACGGCTGATTTTTATTTGCGGTAATTTAGCCAAGGGGCTGCTAAGTAGCCTGCGCATCGTCATGATAGCCCCCGGGCTTAACAATAAGTTTTGATTTTGATACAGCCAATTTTCGCCCAGGCAAGAGGCACAAATTAGGCCGCCTTTAGGCCCTGATAAAAAAAAGCGACTATTATTTAGGCTGCGTCCGCAATTATAGCAATCATCCAGATAAGGGCTTATCCCTAGGCTTTTTAATACCTGCAATTCTAAATAACGGGCTGCTAATTGATTATTGCCGGCAATATCCACCAAAGAAAAAGCAGCCAAAACGGCCGCAAATAGCTCAGGCGCCGGCTTACCTAAAGGCAGGGCGCTTAAAATTAATTCGCTAAAATATGAAGCATAGGCAATTTTAGCCAAATCTTGCTTTAAACTGATGAATGATGTTGTAACTAAACCTTGGGTTAAAACATCAAAGCCTTTGCCTTTGGCCAAATTTAAGTCGGCCAGGATAAAAGGCTGCGCCAAGGCACGCAAGCCGCCATTGGGCTTGGCCGCACCTTTGGCCAAAACCGTCATTCGGCCTTGGCTTAGGCTAAAAATATCCAGCAATTTATCATGTTCTTTATAAATACGTGAGCGCAAAATTATTGCCTCTATCTGCATATACTCCGTCATAATTATTCCTGTAAATCCCAGTCTTTTAATAGGCGCTCATTATTGCGCCAATCGCGCTTGGTTTTTACCCTTAATTCCAAATAAACCGGGCAGCCCAAAATATGCTCCATTTCGCGCCGTGATTTAGAGCCGATTTTTTGCAAAACCGCTCCTTTTTGACCGATAACTATCCCTTTTTGCGACTCCCTTTCTACATAGATATTGGCTTCGATATAAAGCAAGCCGCTTGCTCGTTCCTCCATGGCGGCAATATTTACAGCGATGGAATGGGGCACTTCTTGCTCGGTAATATGCAGCACTTGCTCTCGAATAAGCTCGCTTAGCAGCAATTGCTCGGGCTGATCGCTAATCATATCATCGGGATAATATTGTGGTCCTTGCGGCAAATATTCGGCCAACAGTTTGGTTAAGATAGCGCAATTATCGCCTTTAGCTGCCGAAAGAGGAACAACTTCGGCCGGATTTAATTTTTGGGCATAAAAAGCAATTTGCGGCAGGATTTGCTCTTTAGTTAAAAGGTCGATTTTGTTGAGGATTAGAAAAAACGGCTTATCAAGTTTGGCCAAATTATCGATAATATATTGCGCCCCTTTGCCAAATTCCTCGGTAATATCAACTAGGTATAAAATTAAGTCCGCACCGTCTAAGCCATCATTAACGGCAGTCATCATCCTTTGGTTTAGCTTGTGTTTTGGTTTATGGATGCCGGGGGTATCGATAAAAATAGCCTGCATTTCGTCGGTGGTTAAAATACCCCTAATTTGATTACGGGTTGTTTGCGGCTTATCCGAAACTATGGCCACTTTTTGCCCCAGTAAATGATTAAGCAAGGTAGATTTGCCGGCATTAGGGCGGCCAATTATGGCCACAAAGCCACTTTTATAATTTTGATTTTCCATATTATTCTTCCGTTTCTGTATTTTGATTTTCGGCGGCTAATTCGGCTTCTAGCTGGGCCGTAGTTGTATAGCTTATTTCTACCGGGGCATCGGTTACTTGAATCCAGGTTTGGCCGCTATTTAATTGCCAAGGATTACCCGCAGCATCATAAAAATAAGTGGCCTCGTCTAAGGAAGCACATTCCCAGCTACCCACCTGCATTAAACCGCGGCTAAAAAATAAAGCCTCGCCGCTGCCTACCATATCGATGCCTAAGCGGCCTACATTGTCCAAGGTGCGTGAATTTACCTTTTGCACGATAATATTGGCTGCCTGAATTTGCCGATTATTATTGGCATCAATATGCGGCTCTTCGTCGATAGTTCTTGCATAAAGTTGCGTAGTTTGATTATAAACATACAAGTTATCATTATAGGGATAAGTAATGCTGATAATTTCGGCCGCCTCGGCTGTTTCCGGCGGCTGCCAATCGCTTGCGGCAAAGGTAAAGGCCGGTACGGTTTGGCCGCTTTGATATTCCCGATCATCCAAATAACGGTATAATTCCGGCGAAGAAGTATATAGATTATGGGGCATATAACGCTGGTTATCACGCCAAAAATAGCTGCTATAAGCCATTTCATTAATCGAGTTTACCGTGCCACGGCTTAAATAACTTAGGGCATCTTCGCTGCCGCCGCAATGCACAAAAACCCCTTGCCAACCACGGGCAATATCAACCATATAAGGGCGTGCGCTACGCACCGGGCCAATTTTTTCGGGCAAAGCCTGATAGTATAAGCCCAAAAGACGGCTAATGCCACCCTCGGCAGGCACTTCGTACATAATATCGGCCTCGCTAATCCCCGATTGCGGACGGGCATCTTCAAAATTATCGATGCTTACCACAAAAACCCTCTGCTCTAAGCTTGCTTGCTCGGCCAAAGGCAAATTAGTAAGCGGATTACGGGGCAGATCGGCAGCCTCTTCCAGCAAGGTAAAGGGCTTGGCTTCTATTTGAGGCTCGGGTTGAGCAATTGGCTCTTCTGCGGGCTGCTCATCCTGACCGCAAGCGGTAAAAAGCAAGCTAAGCACCGTGATAGCCGTTAAGCTAAGCATTAATTTCTTCATCAAAATCCTCCTTGAGCTCGGCCTTAAGGGCAGCCATTATTTGCTCCTGTAAGCCAAACATTTGCTGCTCGTCCTCGGCCGATAATTCATGGTCATAACCCAGTAAATGCAGTAGGCCATGAATGAATAAAAATACAGCTTCGCGCTTAATACTATGCCCCAATTCCGCTGCCTGATTTTGGGCATAATCCCAGCAAATGATGATATCGCCCAAAGGCAAAATCCCGTCCGGCGGCACAAGCGGCTGCTCGTCGGCCTGCCAAAGCGGAAAGGATAATACATCGGTTGGCTTGTCCAAATTACGATATTCTAAATTAAGCGCCTGCATATCGGCTAAATCATTGATTAGCAAGCTAATTTCTACTGCTTTGGGCAGGCTAAAATCGGCCGCCTGCTCAATGGTAATTTTCGCGGCCTTCTGCCATAGTTTGCGCAGCCCCTGTGGTAGGGGTTGGCTTTTTTGAATTGTTAGGTAAACTCGCATTAATTCTATTCTCCACCTCTAAAGCTACTTTGTCCGGGTAAATGATGCGGCTATGGTTCATGCCCGATAATACCATTAAAAAGGCCTGTTCAATCTCGTACAAATCCCTAAAAGTAAGGGGGCATTCCTGCAATTGCAAATCATCAACCTTACTTTTGATAACCTTTTGCACCATGCCTTCTACCTGCCCTTTTTCCGGCGATTTAATGGCCTGAACCGCTGCTTGTACACTATCGGCCAGCATTAAAATAGCGGCCTCTTTAGTTTGCGGCTTTTGATAAGGATAATGATAATCTTCTTTATGGATAATATCTTTATCATAGGCCTCGTCCAGGGCTTTTTGATAAAACATGCCCAAAAAGCCGCTGCCATGATGCTGCTCGACCACGCTAATTACTTCCTCGGGGAATTTAGCCTCGCGCAGCATATGCACACCCTCTCTGATATGGGAAGTAATAATCATTACACTTAAAGTTGGCTGTAATTTATTGTGGGGGTTTTCGCCACCGGCCTGGTTTTCGATGAA
>CAYJBP010000043.1:0-1690 GCA_964368605.1 uncultured Peptococcaceae bacterium
TCCATGGAAGCTATAAGGTCGGCACGAGCTTTATCCCTAATATGCGAATAAGTATTTACTACCATATCTGCCGAAGCATGGCCGGTGTCGCCTTGAACAGATTTAATATCACCATTGCTTAGCCACAGCTTATACGTGGTACTGGAATGACGAATTTCATGAAAAATTATCTCCGGCAAATCCAGTGCTGTTCGCATTTGCCATTTCTTAAACCATTTCTCGCATAATTTAGGCTCAACCGGCTTGCCATCAATTAAAGCAAAAACAAGATTAAAATCCGTGTAATGCTCATTACCAAAAGATTTTTCATTTTCAGCCTGAGCCTTGCGCTTAAGAAGCTCATTTTTTAGCGGCACAGTGATAAAGCATTTACGTATACTGGACTTTGTTTTCGGGGCTTTTAAGATGAGTACCGATTTTTTATTATCCTGCACACTTGGAAAAATTTTGATTAAATTATCAGACGGAATCATCTGTAAGGCATCCTTGCTAGCTCTTTGCAAAGTTTTAGTGATGTGGATAGCATTGCCGCTAAAATCAATATCATCCCAGGTAAGCCCCATTGCTTCACCAATTCTTAATGAGCAAACAAAAGACAAATGAACGGCTAAGTGCAGCAGAGGGTGATCAATATCTTCTAAGGCCTGCTTAACACTTTCGGCATCCCAAATCTGTTTTTGAACAACATTTTTCTTAGGCGGATCGCATACAACCGGGCTTTTAGCTAATATTTCCCATTTAACAGCTTTATCAAATGCTGATTTTAGAATATTATGGATATGCCTAATAGTTGTCGAAGATAGGTTAGGCAGTTCTTGTTCATTTTTATTTAAGCTTCTAGTTCCACTAATTTTTTTGCTGCGCAAAGAGTCGTATAACTTTTCTATATCTCGGGGTGTAATATCTTGAATTGCTTTACTACCCAATTTTGGCACAATATGGTTTTTTATCATACTTAAAGCACCGCTATAAGTATTGTATTGCCAATGCGATTTTGCATGAATTTCTACCCATTCTTGCAAAAAACTCTCTAAAGTTTGCTCGGAAGGGTTAATAAATTCATCATTGATTTTTTGATTCTCAATTTGAAGTTTTAATTTTTGCGCCTCTTGTTTAGTGGTACAAGTTTGCCACTTTTGCTTGCGGTTGCCGCGACTATCAATATAATCATAGATAACTACAAACTTGTCTTTTCTTTTGCGTATAGTTGCCATAGTATAACCTCCGTTGATTGGGCAGCTATCACCTTGAGCCATCAAGGATTTGAACCCATATGGCATTCAAATTCTTGGTGGCTATTTATTAAACCATTCATCGAAAGACTCTTTATTCACCCTTAAACTACGCCCCAATCTCAGAACTTTGAATTGAGGCCTGGCTGCACATAAATTATATGCGCTACGGGTACTTATATTTAGCATTTGAGCAATTTCGGAAACAGTATAAGTTAAACTAGGTTTTTGCTGCTCGATTATTTGATTTAGAGTCATACGGTTCGTCCTTTCGTGGCAACCAACTGTTTTTTAATAGCTGTCCTCCTCCCTGTTATGCAAACTTTAATAGACAGCTTAATTATAACATAAATCAACAGTTTTTGCCATTTATCATAATATGAATTTCGTTGTAACTATTTTGAACAATCACCATTCTGCCATTTCCTTCGCCCTCTTTCAGCCGAGTATTTGCAGCC
>CAYJBP010000043.1:1790-5814 GCA_964368605.1 uncultured Peptococcaceae bacterium
AACAATCACCATTCTGCCATTTCCTTCGCCCTCTTTCAGCCGAGTATTTGCAGCCCTTATCTCATACCAATTAGCTAAATCAGTCGTATTGACTTAATGCTGTATAACACAAAATGATGATCTATTCTCTTGTCAAAGAACAATGTGAGTTTTTGTAAAATACACCTACATATAATAAACATCAAATCGAAGCCCAAATCTCCCCACATTTACAAAAAAATTTCATTTATAAAATTGGCACAATAATGGCATTACATTGGCACGCTTTTGCTATTGATAGGTAAATCCATATATGTTATAATTACTACAGTCAATATTATATCTAATTGCATATTCGCAAATAAAAACACCTGCTAAGAGGTGTTTTTTTGCTGTTTATGGTCAGGATTTGTTTAATGCAAATCCTGTTTTTTAGATTTAAGGGCTAAAATTAATTTAAGGAGGAAAAATAATTGCAACAGAACAAAATTTTATGGCCAACAGCTTATCATAGGAAAGGTGTGAAAAAATTTCTCGCCCTGCTAATTCTAACATCAATATTTCTCCTGATGTTTATTCAGCCAGCCTTAGCCGCCGAAGATGCAGAGGAAAACACGACCACCACCATTTGGACAAAGGCTAATGAAATTATGCAAGATGTCTATAGTCAAATTCTTTTAATCTCAACTATAGCTGCTGTAGTAACAGCCTCGATCGCCCTCTTGATGATGAATTTTTCTCGTAGCGGCCGCACAGTGGATGAATCTCGGTCTTGGCTAAAAAGAATTATCATTACCTGGGTTATTCTCAATGGCTTGGGCTTTATTATGGCCTATATTACCCCCTTCTTTCAGGGTGGCCAGTGGAATGGATAGGGCTAAATTATGGGCATTTTAGACGGTATTATTGAATGGCTAGCTGAGCAGGTTATGCTTATTCTTGATTTGGTCACTACCTCGGTATTGGGCGCTTTAGGCTGCGATATGGAGGTTTTTTTGCGCTATTTTCCGGCTGCCGAAACAATGTATAGCGTTTTTATGGCGCTTGGGATTGGGATTATTCTCTTGAACTTGGTCTGGCAATTATTTAAGAATTTTGGGCTGGGCTTAGGGTTAGAGGCCGAAGATCCGCTCAAGCTAATTATGCGCTCGCTACTCTATATATTCCTCACCTATTATTCAAACCAAATTATAGATATAGTGTTGGCTATCGGTGGCACGCCCTATCATTGGATTATGGATTCGGAATTGCCCTCTTTAAAATTTGCCGATTTCAATTCGGCTATTTTGGTAATTCTAACAGTAATTTCCAGCGGAGCTGCCACCATAGTGGCTTTAATTTTAGTGCTTGTATTGGCTTGGAATTATCTCAAACTGCTGTTTGAAGCTGCTGAACGCTATATTCTATTAGGAGTTTTAGTTTACACCGCCCCGGTAGCTTTTGCTATGGGGGCTTCGCAATCTACGGCTAATATTTTTAAATCTTGGGGGAGAATGTTTGGTGGCCAATTATTTCTCTTGGTGATGAATGCCTGGTGTTTACGGCTATTTACAAGTATGGTCGAGGCTTTTTTGGCCAATCCTTTATCCTTATAGGAGGTAGATTATTGAATAGATTATGTAAAAGTTTAGGTATAACTTTACTTATCATTACTACCCTGCTATTATTTTGCTTACCGGCCTTAGCTATTACCGAGGCTGAAGTAGAAAATGCAGTAGCAGCCTCCGGCAAAGAAGAAGTTGCCGGCAATGTTTTTATTTGGTTTTTATGTGCGGTAGCTTTTTTAAAAATAAGTCAGAAGATAGATAGCTTTATGAGCAGTTTAGGCATCAATGTCGGACATACCGGCGGATCTATGCTATCGGAAGTTATTATTGCCAGTCGTGGTTTATCGCTGATTAAAAACAAAGTTGGTGGCGGCTTTAACAATATGGCTACTGGCAAAGGAGCTGCTTCGTCTGCTAGCTTTTTAAGTGGCGGTTTAGCCGGGGTTGTTGGGCGACAAATCAATAATAATGCGGTTAAAAGTGTAACAAGCAATGACAATACTAGCCTCGGCACAGCAATTGGCGGTAAATTATTTGCCAACTCGATCAATAAGGGCGGTGAGTTTTCGCAGAATATTATATCTACTATTGCTACCGGCAATGCCAGTGAAATGGGCGTGATGAAAGGAGATATGGCAAGACAAGCTTTTTCATCTTATATGGGCTATAGTTTGGCTACAGGTGGGGTAAATAATACTGCTTTTTCTAATGTAGATAATAGTGGTTCATTCTCCAATAGCAATTCTGCTGCTGAAATTATTAGTAATAGTAGTAATGCTACAATTTCGAGCTTGGAAAACAATTCCCCCTTATCTAATAACCCCAATACGGTAAGCAGTGCAAATATTCCAATCCAATCAAGCATGGAAAATATACCGTCTTACCCCGATGCGAATTCCCCTAATCCCAGCCCCCATATTGAAACTAACAACTATGCCAATATCCCGGACAATCCACCGATATTTTCCAATATGGAAATCGGCGGTGGCAAAATCAGCGGCATAGAAACCAATGCCTATAACCCCGATGGTATTTCTTTTGCTATGTATAATGTTGATCAATATCATGCGCCGCATAATCATTATACCACCGAAAAAGCGGTTGATGGTTCGGCTTGGTATAAGCAATATGCAGTAGATACAGTAGATAAAAGCCCTTATATGCAGGCAGATGGCTCTATTGCTTATCGGGAAAACTTGATTAAAAAATTGCCTAATCCACCCCGCCGAAAGGATAAATCCTAATGACCGAAGATAGAAAAAGCAATTTAGATAAGCTAACATCCGCCGCCGGTACGGTTCAAGGGGCAATTAAAACCGGCAAAGCTCTGGCCGGAGCCGCCAAAGGTTCTGCATTAGGGCCGTATGGTCTAGCGGCTGCATTTATTATAGAGCATCGCAAAGTTATCGCTAAAGCAATTTTGGCGATAACTTTTGTTTTTATCCTGCCGATTCTCTATATGTTAATGCTGCCCAGCCTGATTTTCGGTGATTTATCGCTATCATCGCAGGCCTTAAACGACAATTCGCTTATAGCAGATAATATCAGTCAAGCCGAAACGACCATTGCCCGGGTATTATCCGCAGCTCATCAACAGATAATCAATGAAATTAATGAAGCTATAGCAAGCTTAGGCGAAAATGAAATTGCCGAGCTGGTAGATAATTATCAGGAGCAAATTTTCTTTAATTCTACCCTTTTGATATCTCAATATTGCGCTTCTAAAGAAGATTATCAGGAGATTAATTTGACAGATTTAGAACAAGTTATCGCAGATAATGCTCATGGTTTATTCTCCTATACCATCACTAGCGACAGCAGAACAGAAGCCGATGATACAATTACCACCATCTACACCTATACGGTAACCTATAACGGCGATGATTATTTTGCCGATAACATCTTTGCTTTAGACAACGAGCAAAAAATCCTTGCCGAAGAATATGGTCATAATTTAGCTATATTTTTAGATGAAGATTATCTAAATAATGTGAAAAATACGCAAAGGCGGCTATCGGAATATATTGCAGATAATCCCTATTCGCCCAGCGGAACGGAAAGTTTTGGCTCACCATTTCCGGATATTGACTGGTATAGTGCTATTAGCTCCCATTTTGGTTATCGTATTGACCCAATTACCAATGAGCAAGGCAAATTTCATAGCGGTTTAGATATAGCATTGCCTTTAGGCACTCCTATTCAAGCAGCTATGTCGGGCAAAGTCTTATTTGTTATTGAGCAAGACAGTGGTTATGGTTATCATACGGCAATTAATCATGGCAATGGTATAGTTACACTATATGCGCATTGTAGTAAGCTGCTGGTAAGGGAAGGTCAAATTGTGTCCAAGGGGGCTATTATTGCTGAAGTTGGCTCAACAGGGCGTTCAACTGGTAATCACCTGCATTTTGAGGTTATTATTAATGATGAACATCAAAATCCCTTGGATTATATTTATTAAATTATGGTTTAGGAGGTAATCAGTGCATAAAAAGAGC
>CAYJBP010000043.1:5914-17645 GCA_964368605.1 uncultured Peptococcaceae bacterium
TTGGATTATATTTATTAAATTATGGTTTAGGAGGTAATCAGTGCATAAAAAGAGCGATGAAGAGCAGCAAATTTATATAATTCCGCCTAATTTCATAGATAATGGCAGTTTTTTTGGCGGCATGTTTAAGGCTCGTAATGCTATTGAAGCTTTGGTATTACTGGGTTTAATTACTGTGCCAACCTTATATTTGGATATTGGCTTAACCGCGAAAATAATTATTTTATGCTTAACGGCTTTGCCGATATCTTTATTTGCCATCATCGGCATTAATGGCGAGAGCTTGACTGCTTTTGCTTTAATCTATATTCGCTACCTGAAAAACAGGCGAATAATCAGCGAGCAAGAAATTAAGAAAACAATTAAAACAACTAAGCCGCTTAAAGAAGATTTTCCGGCTGAATTTGATGAGCTGGATAAATATTTAGCCAGACAAAAACGCAAAAAAGCCGGAAAAGAGACAATCCAAAAACTTAGAGATAAAATCAGGACTGCTAATAATATATCTCAGCAGGCCGATTATCTTAATCCGGTAGCAGAATATTTGCCGATTAGTAAAATCGAAAACGGCATTATTCACACCAAAGATAATCGCTATATAAAAATCATTGAGATAGTACCGATAAATTTCCTGCTCCGCAGTGCCAGAGAGCAACGGAATATTATCTATGCCTTTATCAGCTATTTAAAGATTAGTCCTATAAAGGTGCAGTTTAAGGTGCTTACTAAAAAGGCCGATATCAATCGCCATTTAGATACGGTAAAAGCCGAATTAGCTAAGGAAACTGAACCGGGTTGCTTGATGCTGGGTGAAGATTATTTGCAATTAGTAGCCAAAATAGGCTCAAAAGAAGCCATTACCAGACGGTTTTTCCTGATTTTTGAATATGAGCCCTACTTAAACAGCAGAAAAGCAAATGATCCGCAAGAAGCCTATACGTCTTTGCAAACAGCCACTTTAACAGCCCAAAACTACCTTAAACAATGCGGCAATGAAATAATTAAGCCGGAAAACGAGGATCAGTTTATCGCAGATATACTCTATAATCTGCTTTGTCGCAGCGAAAGTGTGGTCAAACCAATTTCCGCTAAAGCAGCCGAAATCAATGCTCAATACTTAACCGCAGGCAAAGAAGCTATCCCGGTTGCTGAATTTTTCGCTCCTCAAAGCATTGATTTTAGCAATGGCAAGCATATCAAAATTGATGATATCTACTATAGTTATCTGCTTATTCCCGGTGATGGCTATAAACCGCAAGTGCCGGCCGGTTGGTTAAGTTTAATCGTCAATGCCGGTGAGGGCATAGATTTGGATATGTTTTTAAGCCGCGAGCCAAAGGAGAAAATAGTGCAGAAATTAGGGCAGCGTTTACGGATAAATCGTTCTAAAATTAAAGAAACATCAGATACCAACAGCGATTTTGATGATTTAGATGATGCAATCCGCAGTGGCTATTTCCTGAAAAATGGCTTAGCCAATAATGAAGATTTTTATTATCTCAATATTTTAATCACCATAACCGCAACTTCGCTTGAAGAATTGGAATGGCGACAGGCCGAAATGAAAAAACTGCTTTTATCGCAGGATATGCAGCTTTGCACCTGCTCTTTTCGTGAAGAGCATGCTTTTTTATCTTCTTTACCTTTGGTGCAGCCGGAAAAAGGTTTATTTGAGCGTTCCAAGCGTAATGTGCTAACTTTAGGGGCAGCCGCTTGTTATCCTTTTACCAGCTATGAAATGTGCGATGATAATGGCATTTTACTGGGAGTTAATCAGCATAATAATTCCTTGATTATCGTGGATATTTTCAATTCGCAAACTTATAAAAATGCTAATATGGCAATTTTGGGCACAAGCGGTGCCGGTAAAACCTTTACTTTGCAGCTGATGGCTTTAAGAATGAGGCGTAAAGGGATACAGGTTTTTATCTTAGCTCCGCTAAAAGGGCATGAATTGCATCGAGCTTGCAATAATATCGGTGGTGAATTTGTGCAAATATCGCCTGCTTCAAAAAACTGTATTAATATTATGGAAATACGCAAGGCAGATAAATCGGTTAGTGAGCTATTGGATGGACCAAGTATTGAGAAATCGGAATTGGCGGCCAAGATTCAAAAACTACATATCTTTTTTAGTTTGCTAATTCCCGATATGTCCTTTGAAGAAAAACAGCTTTTAGATGATGCTTTAATTAAAACTTATGCTGCTAAAGGGATTAATCATGATAATCAATCGCTTTTAATTGATGCTAAGGGCAAGGATTATAAGCAAATGCCTATTCTGGGCGATTTATATGCTATTTTAATCAATTCCTCGGAAACTAAAAGGCTGGCCAATATCCTAAACCGCTTGGTTAATGGTTCAGCCAGCACTTTTAATCAGCAAACCAATGTATCGCTGGATAATAAGTATATAGTCCTGGATATTTCCGAGCTAACCGGCGATTTGCTAACCATAGGTATGTTTGTCGCTTTAGATTTTGTTTGGGATAAGGCTAAGGAAAATCGCACTGCCGAAAAGGCTATTTTTATAGATGAAACTTGGCAATTAATCGGGGGATCGTCTAATCGCTTAGCAGCGGATTTTGTTTTGGAGATATTCAAGATTATTCGCGGTTATGGTGGCAGTGCGGTTTGTGCAAGTCAGGATTTGAATGATTTCTTTGCCCTTGATGATGGTAAATATGGCAAAGGAATTATTAATAATAGTAAAACCAAGATTATTTTGAATTTGGAAGATGATGAAGCGAGAAGAGTTAAGCAGTTTATGAATTTATCGGAAACGGAGGTTATGGCTATCACTCATTTTGAGCGTGGCAGTGGCCTGATTTCTACCAATAACAATAATGTGACGGTAGAATTTAAGTGCAGTCAATTGGAGAAGGATTTGATTACTACCGATAGGCGAGAATTGCAGGATTTGATTATTCGGCAAAGGGAGGGCGAAGTTAATGCGTATTAACCAGAATAAAAGCTGTTTTATACGCATTAAAATTAGTAAAAGTTGCTGAAAATTGGCTAATGCGTATTAGCATTAATAAAACTGATTTAATACGTATTAATCAATACTTATTGGCCGATTTAATGCGTATTATGATTGCAAAAAAGCAAAATTCTGCTTTATACGCATTAAATAATACGTATTAGTCCTGTAATGCGTATTAAAGCTAAAAATATATCTGCTAATACGCATTAATAAGCAGTAATAATATTGCTTAATGCGTATTATAATGCGCATTAAACTCAAAGGAGGCTATAAAATGAAAAACCGAGCAGAAATCTATGCCAAAGAAGCTAGCGAATTGCTCAATATCATAACCATGTACAAGCTGGTGACTGCCCAACAAGCATCAGCTTTTTTTATTGGCAAGGAAGATAAAATTAACAACTTGCTTAATTATCTGCAAAAGCAAGGACGCATTTTTTATGATTCTCAAGATAATACTTATTCAGCTCAAAGAGAAAAAGAGTTTGATTATGCTATGCAAAAAGCCCTGTGGCTGCTTATTGATTTTTATCCCAAAATAGAATACCATTCCCCCGGCGATTTCCCTGCTAAAATCATCTTTATGACAGCCGAGCAAATATATGAAATAATCTATATTGAGCCGGGCAAGGAAATTTTGCAAAATAATATCTTTCGCCAACAAAACGATCCCAACCCCCCCAATCGTTTATTAATTATTGAAGATTTAGCCCAAACAGAGCTAATTGATATCCCCGGCTTAACCGCTTTTTGCCTGATAGATGATGAAGGCAAAGTAGAATATTATAATAACAGGAGTGATTAATGACTTGGAGAAACAAATTTTACAAAAACAGCTTTTTTCTATCTTAAATGATGTACAAAGGCTGCAAAATGCTTTATATGCTTTGAATATGGCAGATATCCAGCGTTATCCGCAAAATTATGAGGTGCTTTCGGTGGATGCGGCCTTGCGTAGCGAGGCTATAACTTGCCATTTGCGCCATTTAATCTATGCTACAACAGCAGTTAAAAAATCGGAATATCTCAATTCGGCCACCAATATTCAGGGCATAGAAATAGCTTATAAAAACGAAATTTTAACCATAAAATTACCTGCTTTATTACCGAAGCGTAAACAATGGGCCAGCAGTGAATTTTTGCTCGATCCACTTTATTTTGCTTTGGATAATTTTATCCGGCAAAATGATTTGCCAAAGTATGAGGAATGTGTTGTTTGCTTTGCTCATGTCTATAATCAGCAGTTGGCAACGGGGCGAATTCGGGACTATGATAATTTGGAAATTAAGCAATTTTTAGATTGCATAGCCACCTTTGTTTTAGCCGATGATACGAGCCTTTTATGCGACACTTATAGCAGCATTGAATTTGCCGATAATGACTACACTGTTATTTATGTTATGGCCAAAAATCGCTTTGGCGCTTGGTTGGCAAAGCGGCAAAATGCTTAAAATAGGGCAGCAATTTGATATCCGGTTTTTGCCGATTTTGCTAAAAATTTAATGGACATCATATTGCCGTTGCTTATAGTGGCTTTTTAGTATTGATTAAGATTTACAAAAGGGCGAGGTTATTTAAGCCTCGGTAATTTTTTATAAGGAGCTGATAAATTGACCGACCAAGATAAAGCGCCTCTTAATCCTCAAACAAAGAGTTATTTGCTATTATCTTTAATTGCCATATCCGGCGAAATTGAGCTTAATCAGATAAGCAGGCTCGGTAGCAAATCTTATTTAGATAATGTGGTTAAATTCCTCAAGCGCGATGGCTTATTGCGTACTTATTATAAAGATAAATACCGAGGGTTAAGGCTTACTTTTAAGGCAAAAACCAGGCTCTTAGCTGATTATGAGGAAAGATTTAATTTCTTTATAAGCGGTAAAAGCGAAACAAATCAACCCAAAAGTGAGCTGACCAGACGGCTGCGTTTATACCGAATAGCCGAAACAATTATTACGATGAACAATGCCGATATTGCTATATTTAGGGATATTAAGCCAAATCTTTTTTCTCTGCCCCATATCAAGCGTATTGATATTAATTATCCTTGCTTCTATACTTCGAGGGAGATGAAGGAAGCCGGTATTGATTTTATCAAAATCCGGGGTTCAAGAATGGTTGGTTTATTATTGACTTTAACCAAAGCCTATATTATTTATAATACCGAAAAAACCATTATGAAGTGGAGTTATAAAGAGGAAATGCGAGTCAAAGCCTTAATCAAAAATTTCCTCTGTCGTGAACATTTAGCCCATCAATACCAAGGCGATGATATCGAGGCCATTATGCTGGCTAGCGATAATCAAATTGCTTTAGATATCCTAACCGGCTCTAAAAAAGGCAAGCATAATTATTTTATTTTAGACGGCAACTATGAACATTTTCATTTTGCCCCTAATAATCATAGTGGCGAGGTTTTATTAAAACTATTAAGTGATGATAAAAAGCAAATGCTGCTTAATAATATTTTAAGCGATAATCTCCATGCCCCTAATCCTGCCCTAATCTTTGAACACGATTATCTCAATGAGAACGGTTTACCGGTTCTTTTCGGCTATAGTATGGATTTGCCACGCATAGCAAGATTTAATAATGCTTTAGAGCTGCATCAAAAATCAGGAATTATTATTTGCTTTGATTTTCAGCTAGAGGTATTGCGTCAATATTGTTGTAGCGGCATTGCCTTTGAAGTAATCAATTTAGCGAAAATGGAGAGGGGGCTTTTTAATCAAGACTAAGCAAATTATCGGTTTAATAATCGCTGTGCCACCTGCCTTAATTGCTTTGCTTTATGGCGGTGGCTTTTTTAGTCAACTTCTGGCTAATTATGCTACCTGGCAGGCAAATGGTGGTTTAGCAGGAAGTGCGACTTCACCACCTTTGCCATCGCTAAACTTCATTAGTTGCCTTAAAGCGGTAATCCATTTCCCTTATGGCATATATGGCATAGGCATTTGTATTGGCTTAATCGCTTTATTGCTGGTCTCTGTCATGAAATTAGGCATTGATGATAGCGGCGAATATGATCGGGAGCGTAATTTGGTTTATTCTAAAAAAGGCACTTATGGTACTTCCGGTTTTATGAATGAGCAGGAAATGCAAGAAGTATTGGAATTAAGCAGCGATGCCAAAAAGACTAAAGGAACTATTTTAGGTCTTTTAGATAATAAAGTTGTCACTGTGCCGCTTAAAAGCCGGATGAATAAAAATATTGCTGTGTATGGGGCTAGCGGCTCGATGAAATCCAGAGCTTTTGCCCGTAATATGGTTTTTCAATGTGTGGCCAGAGGTGAATCCTTGATTATCACCGACCCAAAAAGTGAGCTATTTGAAGATATGAGCAAGTATTTAGGCAATAATGGCTATACGGTTAAAGTTTTTAATTTGGTCAATCCGCAAAACTCCGATTCTTGGAATTGCTTGGCCGAAATTGAGGGGCAAGAGTTGATGGCACAGGTATTTTGTGATGTGATTATTAAAAATACCGGCTCGGTTAAAGGTGATCATTTTTGGGATAATGCCGAATTAAACCTGCTAAAAGCTTTGGTTTTATATGTAGAACAGGTTTATGCTCCCGAACAAAAAAATATTGGACAGGTTTATAAATTGCTAACTCTTAGCTCGGAAAAAGAATTAAATGCCCTCTTTGATGTGCTGCCGCTTAATCATCCGGCCAAAACCCCTTTTACAATTTACCGTCAGGCCAGCGATACGGTTAGGACAGGCATTATTATCGGCTTAGGTTCAAGATTACAAGTATTTCAAAATGCCCTAATCCGTGAAGTTACCGCCTATGATGAAATTGACCTCACCTTGCCGGGCAAAGAAAAATGCGCTTATTTTTGCATCACATCAGATCAAGACAGCACCTTTGATTTTCTGTCCTCGCTGTTTTTATCTTTTGTATTTATCAAATTGGTTCGCTATGCCGATACCTATGGCGAAGCCGGTCGTTTGCCGGTGGAGGTGCATATTCTAGCTGATGAATTAGCCAATATCGGAGTTATCCCCGATTTAACCAAAAAAATCAGCACCATACGCAGCCGAGGAATTAGCATGAGCGTTATTTTTCAAAATTTAGCCCAAATGCAAAATCGCTATCCGCTTAATCAGTGGCAAGAAATTCTGGGTAATGCCGATGTGCAGCTCTTTTTAGGTTGTACTGATGAAATTACAGCCAAATATATTTCCGATCGCACCGGCGAAGTATCGATTGATGTAAAAAGCACTGCTCGCCAATTAGGCACTTGGCGAATTTCCAATTATACCCCGGAGTATCGGGAAACCAGCGGCGTTGGTAAGCGTAAATTGCTTACCCCCGATGAGGTTCTGCGTTTGCCTACTCATAAAGCTTTGGTGATTTTACGAGGGCAAAAGGTTTTACAAGTGGATAAATATGATTATAGCTTGCATTATGAAGCCAAGAAGCTTATTCCCTCTAAGGCTTCAAGCCATGTTCCGGCTTGGCAAAGTGAGCAAAAAGAAAAAGCTGCTATGGCTCAACCCAAAGCAGCAGCTCAAAAATCTGTTAAGGCGAATATAAAAGTTAATTCCCAAACAAAGGCAGATAATGAGCAGCCTAAGCCTATTCCACAGAAAATGGATAAAAGTTCAATAATGGATTTGTGAAATACTATTCATGTCGTTTGCTATTAAGCAGATGGCATTTTATATAGATAAGAATATTTTAAGGAGGTAGTTTATGGTCAAAAAAACAGATCCAATCGAGTTAGACAATCAAATGCAGGAGGAAATGTTGGCAAATGAAGATGCAGTAAGCGAAAACAGAACAACGGAGGAATGGCAGCAGCTATTTAGTGAAATAGCAGATAATCAAGCTGTGGCAAGTGAAGAATCTGATACCCCGATACCCGATGGCGAAGCGGTTAGCGATGATGAAATATTTACCGTTACCGATACCGAACCAAACACAGAATTTGTAGCAGATAATGAAGATGTAACATCTTTGCCTAAAGATCCACCTGCCCCCAAAGCCAAAAGAGCAGGTCGCAAGAAAAAGGTAGTTGCTGAGGTTGCAGATGATGAAAAAGTTACCCCAACTGCAATCAGTGAGCCTGTTATACAAAGTAGCCGGGCAAGGCAAGAATCCGTTTTAACTATTGATGCCGGACGACGAATCAATTCTGCCGAAACGCAGGAAGAGGCAATTTGGCATGAAGTTCATAATGCCTATCGCACCTATAAAATTTTAAGCGGCATTTTGGGTGGTCTGGAACAAACCGCTAATGGGCAAACCTTGGCCATTATTGATTATAAGGGCTTTAGGGTGGTTATCCCCTTAAAAGAAATGATGGGCAGCGCTTTACATACCAATAGCGATGATCATCAAGATTTGCTGCAAAGACAAAATAAAATCTTCAGCAATATGTTGGGTGCGGAAATTGATTTTGTGGTTAAAGGGATTAATTCCAAAAGCCGCAGTATTGTGGCCAGCCGTCGTGAAGCGATGCGCCGTAAACGACAGCAGTTTTATTTCAACAAAGATAGCAGCGGTTATCCTTTGGTTTATGAAGGGCGCATAGTGCAAGCTCGAATAATTGCCGTAGCCGAAAAGGTGGTTAGGGTGGAAGTTTTTGGCGTAGAAGCCGCCATTATCGCTCGTAATTTATCTTGGGTTTGGATTGGCGATGCTCGTGAGCATTATGCGGTTGGTGATCAGCTTTTGGTTAAAGTAAGCAAAATCAATGGCCAGCATGAGCAGGATATTAGCCTTGTCTTGGATGCTAAAAGCCTGCAAAAGAACACTATGCAGGAAAGTTTGCAAAAGTGTCGTTTGCAAAGCAAATATATCGGCAAAGTTGTAGATATTTATAAGGGGGTGGTTTATGTTCGTTTAAGCAATGGGGTAAATGCAGTGGCTCATTCTTGCTATGATCGACGGATGCCGGGCAAGAAGGATGATGTTAGCTTTGCGGTTACCCGTATTGATGAAGACCGCAGTATTGCTGTGGGGATTATTACTCGGATTATTAAGCAGAATTTATAAAGATAAGCCGATTGTTTTTATGAAAACTAAATTATGCTTGAATTTTGAAATCTATTATGCTATAATTAGGGCAGAAAAGGAGCTGATATTATGCCTATTATTCGCCCAATAGCAGATTTGCGTGATACAACTAAGATATCCGAACTTTGTTATGAGCAAAAAGAACCTGTTTTTATCACTAAAAACGGCACCGGCCATTTGGTGGTAATGAGTATGGAAACCTATGATATGCAAATGGGTGTTTTAGATGTATATAAAAAGCTGGCCGAAGCAGAACGACAATTAGTAGATGGTAGTCGTCTTTTAGCCGGCGATGAAATATTCGACAGGTTGAGAAAAAAGCATGAAGAATGAAAAATATAATCTGCGATATACACCGCTTAGTTATGAGGATTTAGACCAGATTGATGATTATATTACTAATGTTTTATTAAATCCTCAAGCGGCCTTAAAGCTTTTTGATGAAGTGGAAATAGCCATAAACCGTTTGCAAGATTTTCCTTTCTTAGGATCACCATCAGAAGATATATATTTAGCAGCCAAAGGCTATCGCAAAATAGTGGTTGCTAATTATATAATTTTTTATCTTGTTGATGAAGTTCACAAAACGGTGTTTATCATGCGTATAATTTATGCGGCACGTGAATATCGCAATCTGCTATAAGTAAACAGCAAAAGCCCACTCTTTAGGTGGGCTTTTGCTATGTCCAAAATTAATATAAGGAGAACAATATGACCAAAATCATAACCGTCTGGGGCAGCCCGGGCAGCGGCAAATCAATGTTTTGCTGCATTTTAGCCAAAATGTTAGCCGATAATAAACAACAATCCATGATTGTTAATACCGATACCATCACCCCAATGTTACCGATTTGGCTACCGATGCAAGCCGGCAAAAGAGATTCCTCGATCGGAAAAATATTCACATCCGAAAATATCGACACTCGCCGTATAGCTTCGCAAGTTAATTTGGTAAAAGAAGCACATCATATTGCTTTGCTGGCCTATAATGCCAACGAAAACCAACTTAGCTATCCGCAACCAACTAAAGCCAAAGCTGAACATTTTATTCAAACCGCGGCAACAATGGTCGATTATTTAATCCTCGATTGCGGGGCAAATATCAGCGATAGCTTCACTTTGTCTGCCATCGAATCTGCTGATCTAACAATTCGGATAATAACCGCCGATTTAAAAGGTTTGCACTATTTCAAAGCCAATGAGCCTTTATTATGCGGTTCGGCAATTAAATCGGCCGATTACTTAACCTTCGCCGGTTTGGCTCGCCCTTTTCATGCCTTTCAAGAAGTGGCCGATATGATCGGTGGTTTTGACGGGGTTTTACCTTATGGTAAAGAGGTTGAGCGTTGTGCCGTCAAAGGCAAAACTTTCGATGCTTTGCGTTTTTGTAATTCCAAATACGCTTTGTCTTTGCGAAAAATTAGCAAGGCATTAAACATTAACAAAACTGAATAGGAGGTTATCTATGAAAGTTCTTTATATTTTATTGGCTAGCAGTCTAGCCATTTTTTTATTGCTCAATTTAGCAATAATCAATAGTTTTGCAGCTGAAACGGAGGAAACTGCCAGCAAACCAAGCCCGGTTTATCCGGTAGAAATCGAGGAAATAGACCGGGAAGATAGTCAGCTATTGATTTATACCTATCATTTGCCACCCCATACCGCTACAGATATTATCCCGGTTGAGGATTTTGAACGTGAGGGCAATATATTCACTTTGCTGGATATTACCGCTGCTCATAATCTTGACCAAGAGCAGCAAGATTATGTGGAAGCGGTAATTATTGCGAGCGATACCGATGATATTGCTACAAATTTAGCTCTATTTGCCCCAACTATTGAGGTTATCACACCTGAAGGTTATAGCGGAACGCTTAACTTGGACACTGAAAGCTTAGTTGCCACTGCCGAAGGCTATGGTTCATCAAGTCGCACCGTCACTGCCGAGCGCAGTTATCCCGGTTTGTCTATAGCAGATACTTCGCTTTTGCCGAAAAGCATTGAGGACAATGGCCATACCTTAGATTTAGCTGATGTTAGCTGGCAAGAAACCAATGGGCCTTACACGGCCAATGCCAGTTATAGCACTACGGTTAGCAGCTCTTATGTTAGTGAATATCTGGTGACTGCCAAGTATAGCGGACAAGTCAGCAAAGTGGTTGATGAATATAGCATTTATACCGTCACCTTTAGCGGTACTCCACTGCCGCTTGAAGAAATGCCTGAGTCAAGCATTGGTTCTTGGCTTATACCGCTGATTTCATTTGTAGTTGGTGGTGGCTTAACTTTGGGAACTGTTTTAATTATAAGGAAAAGAAGGGAGTCTTTATATTGCGAGTAAAATTAATTTTGACTGTTGTTGCTTTGACTTTAACTTTGGGTGCAAGCTCGGCTTATGCCTTGGATAGCACCACAATCGCTGCCCCGGAGCAAGCTAATTTTGCTGCGGCTACGTCGGATAATACGGTTTATATCAGCCGGGAAAATGAGAATCAGGATCGAAGTAAGGATGCTGCTATTGTGCCGCAACTTTTTAATTATGGGGTAATGCCTGTTCCGGGCACAGCTTTAAATCCATATTTAGCAGCTTGGGGTAGCGATATTGAGCAATCGCTAACCAATAATGGTGCGTTGCCCAATGAATTTGGTTATACATATAACCCCACTACAAGCCCATCTTTCACAGCCGTAACCTCCAGCAGCTACTATTCCGGTGG
>CAYJBP010000044.1:0-17330 GCA_964368605.1 uncultured Peptococcaceae bacterium
TTAACTCGCTTCTAATAATACAGTCTTAATAAAATATAGGCAATAAAATTAATCAGCACCCTTGCTAAGCAGGGTTATCTATGCTATAATTTGTAGGTAACAGGAAAATACAATTGACTCAGGGAGGTAATCAATCATGAACAAATTATTTACCATGTTGCTTTTTATTAGTATGCTGCTACTGGCATTTGTGCCGGGTATAGCCTTAGCAGAGGATAGTTTTGCCGATATGCCAAACGACTATTCTACAGCCGCCTTAAATAAGGCTATAGCTAATGGCCTGCTAAACGGTGCAGATGGCCTGATTATGCCAGCTGATAACCTAACCCGTGCCCAAATGGGGGCTATTATTGTTAGGGCTTTTGGGGCAGAAAATATGGCCGACTTAGCAGCCTTTAGCGATACAGATGCCGATAGCTGGTATTATCCCGAGCTGGCAGCGGCCGTTTATATGGGGATTATGGAAGGTAGCAATTCTTTAATGCGGCCTAATGATCCTATTACCCGCCAGGAGGCCTTTGTGGTTTTAGCCAGAGCCTTTGCTTTAGAAGCCGGTTCTTTGGAAGCTTTAGCTCAATTTAGCGATCAAGACCAAATCGCCGCCTGGGCTAGCGAGTCCGTGGCTGCTATGGTTGCAAATGGCTATGTAGAAGGCGCTGATGGCAAAATTAATCCGCAAGCTAATATTAGCCGCAAAGATTTTGCTGTGGTAATGGATAGAATGATTGCCACCTATATTACCGAGCCAGGCGATTATAGCGAGCTTGATGCAGGCTCGGTGATGATTAATGTACCCGATGTAACTTTAAGCGATATAACTATTAGCGGCAAGCTAATTATCGGCGATGGCGTGGGTGAGGGCGATATTACCTTGCATAATGTTACCGTTGAAGATGATACCATTGTGCGGGGCGGCGGTGCGGATACTATTCATATCACCGGCACATCCTCGCTTAATGACATTATAGTTAGCAAGGTAAATGGCGTAATTCGTATTCATATTGCCGACGGTGTAGATGTTAAATTTGTCTATATAGAAGATGGCAAAGATGATATTATTATCGAAGGTGATGTTGGCGAAATTATCATTAATAACCCGGTACCGGTTATTGTTAAAGGCGGCAAAGTGCAGCTGATAACCGCCGCTACCGAAGATGCCCAAATTAGCCTAGAAGAAGCCGAGGTAGATAAAGTAATTATCCCCACCACTGCCTCGGGCACAAACCTAACTGTAGATGATAGCTCAAGCATTACCAAGGTTGAGGCCGCCGGTGAAGGCTCTAATATTGAGGGCGCAGGCCAAGTAGGTCAAGTTAGCGTAACCGGTAATGATATCAGCATTGATACCCCGGGCACACAGGTAGATGTAGCCCAAGGCATTACCGGCACCCAAGCCGAAGGCGAGGCTGTAGAAGGTGGAACCAGCATTACCACCGCCAAGCCCAGCAGCGGCGGTAGCAGCGGTAGCAGCGGTGGTGGCGGCGGCGGTGATACCGGCACCCCTACCTTTACTTATAATGTAGTTATTGAAAGTAGTGAGGGCGGCAGGGCAACTTCCGATATTACGGGCACTAATAGAGTAGGCTCTACGGCCAAGATTACGGCCGAGCCTTTAGAGGGGTACATAGTAGCTAAAGTATTAGCCACCGACCCGGATGGTAAAACAATTGAATTGAATGAAAGCGGAATATTCGGAATACCAATTATCTCTAGCAATTACGCAAAGGCTAGAGAATATAGACTATCCCTGCAACAAGCCGGTACTTATACCATTAAGGTGGAATTTATTAAGCCGCTTAAATCTATGGAAGTTTTTGTGGTAAATGATGCCGAAAGTTATAAAAGGCTTAGTGATCTTGGTATAGAGGCGGCCTGGCCGGAAAACCCATCTTATATTGATGATTTAGCGATCAATCCCTGGTTGGCTGTTATTGTAAAGCGGCATGAGAATTATTTGCCTACAAATGATAATGAAGATAATATATATAATAAAGTGTATTTTCAGGAAACCAGTGTCTATCGTAATGGCGTTCTGTTAAACAAACCTTTCTCAGGTAATGATACTTATGGCAACGCATTTAGCGCCTATATAGGCCCTGCCCCAGCTAATGACTCGACTGGGCATTCCTTTAAGCAAGATTCCCTTAGTGGCATCTACGGCGTTCATATTGAATTTCAAGGGGCAACCTATTATGAAGAAGTAAGTTATACCCACCCCGACGAAACTGTTTATAATGTAGATTTGATTAATGGTTTAACCAATGATAAAATTAAATCCTTTATTATTACAGGTGAAGATACCATAACTTTGCCCTCTGCCGATGAATTGCCGCAAATGGAGGGTTATATTTTCCAAGGCTGGTCTAAGGAGAACGAAGAAACTCTTTTAGATATTACCGGAAATATACCGATTAATTCAGCCGCCACTTTTACCGCCCAATACCTGCCAATTACCGAACAAATCGTCACATTTAAAACCGATAAGGTAGCGGCTTATGCCGAAGCCGGCATAAGCTTGGCTAATAATACCATTACCTTAGACCATACTAGGTTTATGGCTTGGCTTGGCGAGCAGGCTAATCCCCCGGACGCTCTAAGTAAATTGCTGGTATTAAATGATAATGGCGAAACTCTGCTTTGTGTCGAAATGCAAATGACTGCACCGGCTGGGGCTTATTCTGTAGAGACAGTATCCGGCACAGGCTTATCGAATGAAGAAGCGGACAACCTGGTAGAAGATGGCATCGTTTCATTCACTATCGATATTATGGAAGCCAGCACCAGGCCTTTAAACGATTTTACGGAAAACGAAATCTACACCTGGTTTAATGGCCCGCTTGGTGACGCCATTGAAGGCAAACTAATAGCCGCCACCGAACAAACTCTAAGTTTCCGCACTATCAATAGCCCCATCAGCCATACAGCTAAAACGCCATCCGACTTAACCATAGCACTTGCTGCCGGTATTGAAACTGTGCACTTAGGTGCTGATATTGATATGGGAGATACTGCCCTTGTAATATCGGCCGGCACTACCCTAAATGTGGCGAATTATACGCTTACTATTAATAATCTGGATGATTCTCATTATGTAGCGGGCATCTTAAACATTAGCGGCGGCAAGGTTGTTTCCGGTGATAGGTTTACCGGTGATGGCGAAATAAATATATCGGGCAGCGGTAAGCTGCAGATGGAGCAACAATACTTTGATCAATCCGCACCCATATTTAGCATAGCCGGCGCAAACTCGATGCTATCTTGGGATAATACTGGAGAATTTGATGAATTAATAACCATCTTTATCGGCAGCGGCGGCATCATAGAGCTAAGCAATGATGCCATGCTAACTTATGATATAGCACCAGACAGAATAGAAGGTGGCGATGAGGATGAAGGTGGCGGCATATCACCGGCCGCATCGTATTCTGCAGAAGCAACCTATACCCTCCAAAAAGGTACCGCAACCATTAAAAAAAGCTATTCTACAAACAAAAACTTTATTATTGATGCCGGTGCTGTACTGGCGCTGGATATAACTTCCGGTGAGGGGGATGCAGCAGCGAATGAATTAAGCTTTACAAGTGCGAATATTACCAATAATGGTATATTATCCGTACAGGTGGGCAGCACCTTAGATCTTCTCGCAGCCAGTGAATTGCCCACCGAGCAAACAGGCCAATATATTATTAATGGCAAAGTGGATGGCTCCTCGTATAGTGGCAGCTTTGATTTTGAAAATACCGATGCCAGAGTTGTATTTAACCACGGCAGTTTGTGGTATAAAAATGGAAAGCCTTATTTAAGCACGGACACAAATGATGCAAATCAGGAAGAAGGCGATATAATACTCGGTCAAGGCGTCAGCCTAATCTTCGAAGATGGCGCATATAGCCTGGCTGCAGCCCCTATGTCTCCTGTGGCACTTTATGTTCGTGGCGATGTAACTTTTAATAAGCCTATTCACTTAGAAGAATCTTATATTATAAACGTATTTGTCGGCGGCCACCTAACTTTAAATGCCGCCCTAACCGGCAACGGCCGATTGGACGGGGATATGCCTGGTGTTGATGAATATGAAGTAGCCCGCCTTACTATCGGTGAAAAAGGTTCGGTAGAATGGCTTAATCTTGCCCCCGGCAAATATGAATATGCGCGTGATGAATCAACCCAAACCGGCAGCTGGCAAACTTATCAACCCAAAGAATAACCCCCATCCCCGTAGGCAAGGGCTGCCACGCCCTTCCGCCCACTACCCACTCATCCCCGATTATGTTCATAAAAATACCCAATATGTGCAAGGGCGGAATCTATTTCCGCCCTCAGCCGATCAAAAAAGCCCTCATAAATTGTAAGATTTATGAGGGCTTTTAGTATAAAATATGGTATAATAATATGCTTAATTTATAAAAGCGAGCATATTATTCCATCATCGTTAACTTAAAATCGCAGCAAATCACCATCGCCGATAGTCTTTGTTCTGCCCCAGATAAGCTTGGGATGCATATTGGTGTAGACTATATCATCGCCTCGAATAAGCCGTCTTTGCCCTTGAAGTGATTGTAAACAGCGCCGGTTGTAGCTTTGGCATTGGTGGCAATTTCTCGTAAATTGGCATTTATAAAGTCTTATTTGAGAAATTCCTCTTGAGCACAGGCTATAATTCGCTCTTTGCTAAGCTTTGATGAATAGCTCAAATATCACCTCACATAACAATGTTGGCATATTTTGATTGGCTTGTCAACAAAAAAAAGTCACAGTAAAAACTGTGACTTTTTTTATAGCCCAAATCGCTGCATTTTATCAAAGCAATGATAATGGCCTATTCTTCATAGTAGTCATAATAACCGTAATAGCCATAATAATCATAATAGCCATAATAGGCTTGGTACGGGTCTACACTATAAATGCCACCATAGCCATATAGCTCATCATAAGTATAATTATTTGGATCGAAATATTCATCAAAAGCTTGATAGCTATCCGGATCATAAGGAATAATTGTGGCTTGGGCATAAGCGCTATCTAGGGGAATTAATTCATTCATCGAGCCGTCTATGGCCTCAAAATGTAAAATTGTGCCGCTTAAGTTCATATCTAATGCCAATTCTCCGGCCACCAATTGGCCGCTTTTAGTTGCCTCATCCCATACTAAATCATAATGGGCTAAAATATAACCTTCTTCATAATCATAAATTAAGACTTGATTTTCGCGATTAACATCCATGATAAAAGTTGGATCTGATTCCATGTACCAATAGCCATAGATTTCGGTCTCAGCCGCAGCAGGGGCAGGCTCTTCCACAACGGCCTCTTCCACTACCGGCTCTTCGCTTATAACTTCCTCTTCGCCACCGCCGCAAGCTGCTAAAGTAAAGCTTAGTACTAAGATTGAGCTTAAAAATAATAGCTTAAATAATAAAGACTTTTTCATATAATATCCTCCTGTTTTTTTGATGGTGTTTAATTTAATCATTATAGCATATTTTGAATCCCCAAAAATTGAAAGTGGCAAAATTGACACCACAAGCTCCTAGGGAAACCGATATTGTTCGAACCCAGCCCGGCCTTGGCTGTTTTTGATTTGTTTTGTAGGGAATGGTCTTGACCATTGCGTTGTTTGGGTTATTGTTAGCTATTGTTAGCTGGACTATTTTAGTCTTTTGCTGCTGGTTGTTAGTTGGGTTGTGGGCTATTTATGTTTATTGGCGGATATTTCTATTGGTTGCTCTTTCTTGGGTGGGCAGGCTTTCTTGCTGTGTCTTTGCGAAGCAACTTATGAAGATATCCCCTTCGACGGAACATCACTTGATATCAAGCATTATGGCTTAATATTTGATTAAGATTAAACAAAATATAGGATGCGGACTTAGCTAAGGCACGTAGCAATAGCAACTAGCGGTCGTTTTTGGTTACTTTTTGCGACCAAAAACTAACAATGCCCCTTGTCGATAAAAGTAACTACAAAAGCCAACAAAGGAGTGGTCAAGAAATCCTTACAATACAAGAGATAAAACAAACATAAATACCTGCGAAAAATGTAAATATCCTATAATCCAGCAAACAAAAGGCAACAAAACCAAGGCCAGCAAGGCCAACCCCTTCAACCCAAAAATCAAAACAAACCAAAATATCCGCCAATAAGCGTAAATATCCTAAAACCCAGCTAACAAAAGGCAAACAAACATCATAACCTAAAAGCCAACTTTTACCTACCAATATAAAAAAGGATTTACTTTACTCGATACCGAAATATTAAAACAAGGAAATTCGACAAATATCGCAATTGCGTTTATACTATAATAGTGGTACTTTTAATGGCCTAAAGGGTCAAACAATTAAGATAGGTGTATTTATGTTTTTAAGGCAAATATTGTCTTTTTTAATAATAATTGTAATTTTATTTAGTTCGGGCAGCCTAAATACTTATGCTGCTTCTTTAGCTGTGCCTACCTTGCCCGATAATAGCCTAAATAATACAGACCAAACCATAGATAAGGCCGCAAATTCGGCCATAGAAGAATCCGCCGACACCGCCAATAATCAATCTAATCAAGCCACTGTTATCGCCGACGATAAACGGGATATTCGCTTGGATTTTGTATCTACAACCGCCCCGGCCGGCGCCTATTATAGCCTTAGCAATGATGATTATTTTACCGTTATCCATGAAGAAACCTTCACTAATACCGGCCATGGGCCTGCGGAAAATGTTGTTATCAAAGTGCCGCTTATGGATAAAAACACCCCCAATTATATGCAGTTTTTATGGGAGTATTTAGATCCATACCCTCTTAGCATCGAAACCGATGAGTATGGCAAAAGGCTAGCCACCTTTTATTTGCCGCAAGTAGCGGCCGGGCAAACCGTTACCTTTAAACAAACTTATGTAGTGCAAACCAATAACATCGATTATCATAATTTAAGCCAAAATACGGCAGCCGCCTATACCCAATATGTTGACGAAAAATATTTGCAAAGCGAAATAAATATCGAAAGCGATCATCCGGCCATTATCGAATTTGCCCAAAATGCCTCTGCGCAGGCAATTAGCATTTATAATAAGGCACGCAATAGTTTTTCGGCAGTAAATTTGCATTTAACCTATACCGACGACGAGCATGCCAATGATAGCGCCCTAGTTGCCCTAGAGCGGGGCAAAGGGGTTTGCGAAGATTATAGTAATTTTTATGTGGCCGCCTTAAGGGCCTTAGGCGTGGCCTCGCGCGTGCAAAGCGGCTATCTTTATTTGCCTGCTACCCATAATAGTCCCGAATATTATTTGCCCGATGGCGAAAGCATCAACTTAACCGATTTGCGCCATACCTGGGTAGAATTTGATATGCCCGGCCTAGGCTGGGTAATGGCCGACCCTACCTTTACTTACTCCTATAATTTAAACGGGGTTAGCAGCAAGTTTATTAACTGGGATTATTTTGCCAAAATTACCGATGATCGCAAATATATCTTTTTAAGTGAAGCCAATGATTATGATGATGCCATCCATATTAGCTATGAGCGTGGCAATGGCTATTTGCTGGGCGTATTCTTTAGCAGCCTAAAACCGGGCTATGATACGCCACGCTTTGCCGATACCGTAAGTCATTGGGCAGGGGATATGATAACCGCTTTAAGCATTGGCGATAATGCCCTATTGCAGGGCATGGGCGATAATATTTTTGGTGTAAACCAGCCGATGACTCGTGCCCAAGCGGTGGTATCTTTGCAACGTTACCTAAATTCGCCTAGCGCTCGCCCCAGTTTTATCGATGTGCCGCTTACCCATTGGGCATTCTTTGATATAGGATCGGCGCAAGCAGCAGGCTGGATTAGTGGCTATCCTAATCAAACCTTTTTGCCCAATA
Source organism: uncultured Peptococcaceae bacterium (assembly GCA_964368605.1). Lineage (GTDB taxonomy): Bacteria > Bacillota > Dehalobacteriia > UBA4068 > UBA4068 > CAYJBP01. The sequence goes on from CAYJBP010000044.1 coordinate 7,863, forward strand.
ATAGCATTTCCCGAGCCGAGATGGCGCAGCTATTGGTTAATGTTTTCGAGCTAACAATGCCCGAACCGCAGCCTTTGGAAGCAGAATCGGAAAATGATGATATAGAATTAAGCAATCAAGAGCAGCAATTAAACAGTGGTAATAATAGCTTAGATGCCATTGATATTGGCGCGGCTGACGATATTGGCGTAGATATCCAGGTAAGCGAGGAAAACGAAATTGATTTATTGCCTTTATTAAGCCCGGCGATGCCCTTTAGCGATTTGGGTTCAGATCAATATGGCTGGGCGGATCAGGCCATTTTGATTTTGGCGGCCTTGGGCATAACAGAGGGCAATAGTGATGGCACTTTTGCGCCACATCGGCCTGTAACCCGTGCCGAGTTTGCGGCCTTTTTGTATCGAATATTGGCTTTGGAATAAATATAAGGTAAGGTGTATGTATGGATTTTTTTCGTGATTATGGGCATATTTTTTTAATAGTGATTGTGGTGATAGTTTGCGGTTTTGCTCTATTCTTTTTTATGGGCAGCAGGGATGCCGAGCAGCCATTGCCGGATGCAGCCTTGGCCGAGGATATCACAAATGGCGAACAAGCCGAAGATCTTAATGCCGAGCAAGGCGAGCAGCAGGCGGCGGAGCAAGAAGATATTTTTGGCATTGAGGATGATGCCGAGCCGGAGCAGCTTGATAATCAGGCCAGATCGGATATGGCCGGAGCTTGGGTGGCTACGGTAATCAATATCGATTTCCCCCATATTCTGGACAATGCCGAGGTGCAAAAAGCCGAGCTAAGGGCTATTGTAGCCAATATTAAGGCCGCAGGATTGAATACTATATTTTTCCAGGTGCGGCCGCAAGGTGATGCGCTTTATCAATCGGAGATTTTTCCCTGGTCACAGTATTTAACCGGCGAGGCGGGTAAAGATCCGGGTTATGACCCCTTGGCCTATTTGCTGGAAATTGCCCATGCCGAGGGTTTAGAGGTGCATGCTTGGTTAAACCCGTATCGATTAACGATGGGCAGTGCCGATAATCCACAAACCAGTCATGATTTTTTGCCGACAAATTCGCCGGTTAAAGATCGTCCCGATTTAACCTTGGCAGCCGGCGACGGTCGTCTTTATCTAAACCCGGGCGAGCCGGAGGCGCAAGCCTTGGTATTAGATGGTGTGCGCGAGATTATGGAAAATTATGATGTTGATGGCATTCATTTTGACGATTATTTTTATCCATCTAACCCGAATTATGATGATAGTGTCGCCTATCAAAAGTATGGTCAAGGGCTTAGTTTGGCCGATTGGCGGCGCAGCAATACATATCAATTGGTGGCCGAGGTACAAACCTTGGTGCATACTTTAAGCGAGGATGCGGTTTTTGGCATATCTCCCAGTGGAATTTGGCAAAATGCAGGCAGTTCGGAATTGGGCAGTGCTACTAATGGCTTTGAAAGTTATAATCAAATTTATGCCGATACCAGGCTTTGGTATATAGATGGCATAGTAGATTATATAGCACCGCAGCTTTATTGGGCAATTGGCCAAGAGGGCAGCGATTATGCGATATTGGTGGAGTGGTGGCATGAGCAAAGCAAGCTTAGCCCCAGCGCCTTATATATAGGCCATGGTATTTACCGCTTAGACGAAGGGCATGAGGCCTGGCAAAGCGCCGACCAAGTAAAGCAACAATTAGATTTAAACCGCAGCTATGAAGGAATAAAAGGATCGATATTCTATGGCTATCAACAAATAAGGGCAAATAGTGCCGAAATAAGAACCACACTAAGCGACTATTATAATAGGTAAAAAACTTTAAATAAAAAAGCACTCTAACATTAAACAATGTTAGAGTGCTTTTTTAAGGTAAATTACAAACTAGGTACAAAATCAGCCCGATAGCTATCAAAAGCCACTAATAAAGGCTTTACTTCGGCCTCAATAAACTCAACAACCTGCTCCGGGGCAAGCCCAATATAAAGGGCAGGATGCATAAGTTCGGCTAATTCGCTGCTATCTAAGGGGATTTGTGGGTCGGCGGCTATCCTTTCAAGCAAATCATTAGGAGCACCCTCCAGCTTAATGGCCGCAGCCGTAGCCTGAGAATGTTTGCGCAAAGCCTCATGAATAATCTGCCGGTCGGCACCTTTTTTTACCGCCTTCATCAAAATATTCTCGGTGGCCATAAAGGGCAATTTGGCCTGCAAGCGGCCACCGACAATTTTAGGATATACCACCAAACCATCGCTAACCTCTAAATATAAATTCAAAATAGCATCTACCCCCAAAAAGGCTTCGGCTACTGCTATGCGCTTATTTGCCGAATCGTCCAAACTGCGCTCAAACCATTGTGTAGCTGCGGTAAAAGCAGGGTTAAGGCTATCGGATATTACATAACGTGCCAGCGAACAAATCCGCTCGCTTTTCATCGGATTGCGCTTATAGGGCATGGCCGAAGAACCGATTTGCTTCTTGCCAAAGGGCTCTTCCATCTCCTCAAATGATTGCAAAATCCGCAAATCATGGCCAAATTTACTGGCGCTTTGAGCAATACCGCTAAGAATATTAAGCATAAAACTGTCCACCTTGCGGCTATAAGTTTGGCCGCTAACCGGCACAACCTTGTCAAAACCCATTTCAGCGGCAATTAGCTGATTTAATTGCTTAATCTTAGCCCGATCATCATTCAATAATTCCCTAAAGCTGGCCTGAGTACCGGTTGTGCCCTGCGAGCCCAATAAGGCCAAGTTATCCTTAAATCGTGCTAATTCTTCAATATCCAGCATTAGCTCATATATCCATAATGTGGCACGCTTACCAATTGTAGTTGGCTGCGCCGGCTGTAAATGGGTATAGGCCAAGCAGGCTAAATCCTTATGCTCTAAGGCAAAATCGCTTAAATTGCGTACAATGCTAATCATCTTAGCCAGCAAAATATCGGCCGCCTTGCGCATAATAATAAGGTCGGTATTATCGCCAACATAGCATGATGTTGCACCCAAATGGATAATAGGAGCAGCAAGTGGGCATTGCTTGGCAAAAGCATGAACATGTGCCATCACATCATGGCGCAATTCCTTTTCCAAAGCCTGGGCGGTAGGATAATCGATAATATCGGCATTTTGTTCCATCTCGGCGATTTGGGCATCGCTGATATCTAAGCCTAATTTTTGCTCGGCCTTGGCCAAGGCAATCCATAAGCGATGCCAAGTGCTAAACTTAAAATCCTCGGAAAATATATATTGCATTTCCTTGCCGGCATAACGGGTAGAAAAGGGCGAAAGATAATTATCTCGATTCATAATAAACTCCTTATCTTTATTTAAAATAGGCAAGCGCCGAGTTAAATATTGGATAGGCGGTATTGCCGCTGATATTTAGCATATTACCGCCCCCTAAATAACGCTCGGGATGCGCCATTTGACCAAAAATACGACCATCGGGCGAACAAATACTTTCGATAGCATCCAGCGAACCATTGGGGTTTGCTGTAATATCCATGCTTACATTACCTGCTAAATCGGTATATTGGCTGCAAATCTGGCCATTGTCTGCCAGTTTTTTAAGCAAGTCCGGCGGGCAAATAAAGCGTCCCTCGCCATGGGAGATAGCCAGCGTATAATTTTCGCCGGGCTTAGCCAGGCATAGCCACGGGCTTTTAACCGAAGCCACCCGAATATTAACCATTTTGCTCTGATGACGACCAATTTGATTATAGCTTAAAGTGGGGCTTTGCTGATCCATATCCCTAATTTCGCCAAAGGGTACTAATCCTAATTTAATTAAGGCCTGAAAGCCATTGCAAATGCCAAGCATTAGGCCGTCATTGGCAAATAGCATTTCATACAAAGCCTGCTTAATAGGTTCTTGACGCAGGAAATTTGCAATAAATTTGCCCGATCCTTCCGGCTCGTCGCCACCGGAAAATCCGCCCGGCAAGGCTATAATTTGGCTATTTTGTAATTCCTTAATGATTTGCTCGCGGCTTTCATTAAGCCAAGCAGGCTCTAAATTGCGAATAACTAAAATTTTAGCCTCCGCCCCGGCCAGCTCAAAAGCGCGCGCTACATCATACTCGCAATTAGTGCCGGGAAAAGCCGGGATTAAAACTCTTGGCTTAAGCCGCTTGATTTTAGGGCTAATTAAAGATTTTTCGGTGTAATTATAAGTAGGTATTTTGTCCGTATTTTCAATAGGCGATTTTAAGGGGAAAATCGGCTCTAATTTTTGCTGATATATTTGCTCTAACTCGGCTAAATCGTGGCTTTGATCCTGATATTTTAGCTGATAATCGGCACTGGTTTGGCCGATTTGACGGCCGATTAAGTCGGCATCGGCGGCCAATTCTAGCACAAAACTGCCGTATTTAGCGGCAAATAATTCCGTTTCGTCCAGATTAGCGGCCAATTCAAAGCCAATTTGATTACCGAAGGCCATCTTAGCCAAGGCGGCCATCAGCCCCCCATTGCCCAAAGCATAACCGGCCATAACTTGGCCTTTTTCGATTAAAGCTTTAAGGGCAGCCATATTTGCTTTTAAGCTAGCTGCTTGCGGCAAATTATGCTGATCATAACTGGGCTCTAAAATAATCAAACGGCTGCCGGCCTGCTTTAATTCGGGGCTTAATAAATGATTGGTATCGCCGATAGCTGCGGCAAAGGAAATTAAGGTGGGCGGAACATCGATATCTTCAAAGCTACCGCTCATTGAATCTTTACCACCGATAGCAGCTAATTCCAAATCTAATTGCGCCTGCAAAGCACCCAATAAGGCGGCTAAAGGCAAGCCCCAACGCTGCGGATCAGCCCCCAAACGAGGGAAATATTCCTGAAAAGATAGCCAGCATTTGCTTAAATCGCCACCGGCCACGGCTATTTTGGCCACAGAATCGATAACTGCCAGGTAAGCCCCACGATAGGGGCTAGCCGTACTAAGATAAGGATTAAAACCATAGCTCATTAAAGAGCAGGTAGAGGTGCATGCATTTTGTACCGGCAATTTAGCAACCATTTGCTGGGTGGGGGTTTTTTGATTTTTGCCACCAAAGGGCAAAAAGACGGTTCCACCACCAACGGTAGAATCGAAGCGCTCGCTTAATCCCTGCTTAGAGCAGATATTTAAATCAGCGAGCATATTCTTAAGCCTTTGCTCAAAAGTGTTACCCCAATTAGGCTGATAATCATCATCAGCAGCTAAAATTGTAGCTTTGGCCTGCTTAGATGCACCATTACTGTCCAAAAAATCACGGCTTAAATTAACAATATCCTGGCCTTGCCAATTCATAATCAGCCGCTTTTGCTCGCTGATTTCGGCAACTATTGTGGCTTCTAAATTTTCGGCGGCTGCTAATTGGCAAAATAGCTCTACATCATGCTTGGCCAAAACAACGGCCATTCGCTCTTGAGATTCGCTAATCGCCAGCTCCGTGCCATCTAAGCCGGCATATTTTTTGGGTACAGCATCCAAATTGATAATTAGGCCGGGCGCTAATTCGCCGATGGCCACCGCCACCCCGCCTGCGCCAAAATCATTACAGCGTTTGATTAAACGGGCAGCTTGAGCATTGCGAAATAGCCTTTGAATTTTACGCTCTTCCGGGGCATTACCCTTTTGCACTTCGGCGCCTAAATTGGCTAAAGAAGAGCTATCATGTGCTTTGGACGACCCTGTTGCCCCACCGCAACCATCACGGCCGGTGCGTCCGCCCAAAAGCACTACTAAGTCGCCTGCCTCAGGCTCGGCACGATAAACATTGGCCTTGGGGGCTGCGGCAATAACCGCCCCAACCTCCATTCGCTTGGCCACATAATTGGGATGATAAACCTCGTCTACCAGGCCTGTTGCTAGGCCGATTTGATTGCCATAAGAAGAATAACCGGCCGCAGCGGTAGTGGTAATTTTGCGTTGCGGTAATTTGCCGGGCAAAGTTTGGCTTAAAGGCTGCAAAGGATCGGCAGCTCCGGTTAGGCGCATGGCCTGATAAACATAGCCTCGCCCCGACAAGGGATCACGAATTGCACCGCCAATGCAGGTAGCAGCTCCGCCAAAAGGCTCGATTTCGGTGGGATGATTATGGGTTTCATTCTTAAAAAGCAGCAGCCAAGGCTCTTTTTGGCCGTCAATATCCACTTCAACATGTACCGTGCAGGCATTTACTTCTTCGGAAATATCCAAGGCCTCTAACTTGCCTTGGCTGCGCAAATATTTGGCCGCGATGGTAGCTATATCCATCAAGGTAATCGGCTTATTGCTGCCTAGCTCGTCTTTTATCTTTAGATAATGCTGATAGCTAGCCTTGGCCAAGGCATCGTCAATCTTAATATCATTTAAAACCGTAGCAAAAGTGGTATGACGGCAATGATCAGACCAATAAGTATCCAGCACCTTTAGTTCGGTTAAGCTGGGATTACGCCCTTCCTTACGGAAATAATCTTGGCATAAGGCCAAATCTTCATTATCCATGGCCAGCCCATAATCTTGGCGAATTTGGGCTTTGGTTAAATCATCAGCCTCGATAAAGCCTTCGATAGCAGGTATTTTACCAGGTGTTGCGGCGGACGGGTTTAGGCTTTGCGGTAAATCTAAGCTGGCCTCCCTTGCTTCCACCGGGTTGATTAAGTAATTTTTTATTTGCTTTATTTGCTGCTCCGATAAATCGCCGCTTAGTAAATAAAGCCTGGCATAGGACACAATTGGCCGCTTGCCACCGGCAATAAATTGCAGGCATTGGGCGCAAGAATCGGCTCTTTGATCAAATTGGCCGGGCAAATATTCGCTGGCAATAATGATTCCTTCAAAGGTCGGTAGCTGATGATAAATGATATCTAAAGGCGGCTCGCTAAAAACCCTATCTAAGCCTGCCATAAATAAATCCTCGCTGATATCTTCGACATCATAGCGGTTTAGCAGGCGTAATCCTTGTAGGGTATTGATATTTAATACCTGAACAATTTCCTGCTGCAAAGCCTGAGCCTCGCCGGCATAGGCCGCTTTTTTTTCGGTATAGATGCGATAAATCATAAATCCTCCTATTATATAGCCAAGTTAGCGGCCTTAATTAGCCTTAGTTGGCGATGATTATTAGCTTTGCTAAGGCTTTAGCGCCAATATCGCGGCGATAATATTTGTCCGTAAATTCTACATTTTCGGCTACAAGATAAGCTTTAGAAATGGCCTCGGCTAAAGTTGGGGCTTGGGCACTTATTGCCAAAACTCGGCCGCCGGCTGTTACTAATTGCTGATCATTATATTTAGTGCCGGCCTGAAAAATTTCGATATTGTCGGTATTAATAGGTAAAGTAATAGGATAGCCGCTGGTATACTTTTGCGGATATCCGCCCGAGGCTAAAACCAAGGCGCAGCAGGCATTATTGCTAAATTTAATATCGATATCGGCTAAATTTCCGGCTTGTACGGCCTGCATAATTGTTAGCAAATCGGTTTGTAAAAGTGGCAATACGGCCTGGGTTTCCGGGTCGCCAAAGCGGCAATTATATTCGATTACCTTAGGCCCCTTGGCAGTTAGCATTAAACCAAAATAAAGGCAACCTTTAAATGGGCAGCCTTCTTTTTGCATGGCAGCCACGGTTGGCATAAAAATATTGTCGTAACAAAAAGCGGCTATTTCCGAAGTATAATAGGGGTTGGGCGCAATAACACCCATGCCGCCGGTATTAAGCCCTAAATCGCCATCCAAGGCTCGTTTATGATCCATAGCCGAAACTAGCGGCACTAGGGTTTGGCCATCGCAAAAGGTTAGCACCGATACTTCCGGGCCGCTAATAAATTCTTCAATAATAATTTGCTTGCCACTATCGCCAAAAACTTTTTTAACCATAATCTGCTCAATAGCGGCCAAGGCTTCGGCCAAAGTTTCGGCAATAATAACACCCTTGCCCAAGGCTAGGCCATCGGCCTTGATAACCAGCGGATAATCGGCCTGCTCACAATAGCTAATTGCCTGCTTGGGAGTAGTAAAAACCTGATAATCGGCCGTAGGGATTTGATACTTTTGCATTAAATTTTTAGCAAAAACCTTGCTGCTCTCAATCCTGGCTGCTGCCTGATTAGGCCCAAAACAGGGAATGCCGAGCACCGCAAGAGCATCAACCGCACCCAAGGCTAAGGGGTCGTCCGGTGCTACTACCGCAAAATCGATGCTGTTTTGAGCAGCAAAATCGCAAATAGCCGGGATATCTGTTGCGGAAATATCGATATTTTGTGCCAAGTTGGCAATACCGCCATTACCGGGCAAGGCATAGATTTGCTTAATATTTTTATTTAAGGCTAATTTAGCAATTATTGCATGCTCGCGGCCACCGCCGCCAATAACCATAATCTTCATACTAGGCCTCCTTAATGGGCTTTATATAGATAATTAAAACAATTTTAATGATGGAAAAGGCGCACACCATTAAAGATTAAAACTAAATCCAGCTTTTGGCAAGCCTCGATAATTAAGTCGTCACGAATCGAGCCGCCCGGTTCTACTATATATTTAACCCCACTTTTATGGGCGCGTTCGATATTATCGGTAAAGGGGAAAAAGGCATCGCTGCCTAAGCAAACATCATGAGCATGCTCAGCTAAAAATGCCTGCTTGGCGGCCTCGGTTAAAGGCTCGGGGCGGCTGGTAAATAATTGCTGCCAAGCGCCATCGGCCAAAAGATCCTCACTAAATCGGGAAATATAAATATCGATTGCATTATCACGATTGGGGGTGGCAATATCTGCCTTAAAGGGTAAATTTAGCACCAAAGGATGCTGGCGTAAATGCCAAATATCTGCTTTATCGCCTGCTAAACGTGTACAATGTATACGTGATTGCTGGCCGACACCAACGCCAATTGTTTGGCCATCTAAGGTATAGCAAACCGAATTGGATTGGCAATATTTAAGGGTAATTAAGGCCAAAAGTAAATCGCGCTTGGCGCTATCGGGCAAATTTTTATTGGCGCTTACAATATTGCTAAGCAAAGAATTGTCGATGTTAATATTATTACGCCCCTGCTCAAACATAATACCAAAGATTTGCTTATGCTCAATTTCGGCCGGAATATAGTTGGCATCGATTTGGATGATATTATAATTGCCGCCCCGCTTTTCCTTAAGTAAAGCCAAGGCTTCAGGTTCAAAGCCGGGGGCGATAATGCCATCGGAAACCTCGTGGCGGATTAGCTTGGCCGTAGCCAAATCGCAGCTATCGCTTAAGGCAATAAAATCGCCAAAGGAGGACATTCTATCAGCGCCTCTAGCCCGAGCATAGGCGCAGGCCAATGGGCTTAAATCCTGATCTTTAACCATATACATTTGCGCCAAAGTGGGGCTAAGCGGCAAGCCAAGTGCAGCCCCGGCCGGGCTAACATGTTTAAAGGAAGTAGCTGCCGGCAGGCCCAAAGCCTGCTTAAGCTCTTTTACCAGCTGCCAGGCATTAAGGGCATCCATAAAATTGATATAACCGGGGCGACCATTTA
>CAYJBP010000045.1:0-17213 GCA_964368605.1 uncultured Peptococcaceae bacterium
TGGGATTGGTATTGGCGCTTACGCTGATATTATGTTTTGCCGGTACTGCTTTAGCCGTTGATAGCATTACTATTACCGAGGTTAAGGCTGATGTAAAAGGTGTAGAAACAGTTATTACTAATCAAACCATTGATTATAGTGGTAATGTAACTATTACCGGTACTTATGTTGCTGCCGCAGGTGCCAGTATTATTATTGATAGTAATGTTGCTAACCCGGTAACAGGTACCAATAATAGCTTTACTATTACCTGTAAAGCCAGTGATATTCCTGCTAGCGGTAAACTATCTGTATTTTTTAAAGATAATGTCGACACTAATGCCAGCAAGGATATGTCAATTGCCGCCGAGCCTAAATTGTCTTCTCTACAAGTAACCGGCCCGGCAAGCACCGGCCAAATATTTGACCTAACAAAAGGGCAGGCTAGTTTCGACTATACTATCCTCGCTGCTCATAATACCAGAAATGATGAATATGCTATCACTGCTTCTGCCGGTACAGGCTTAACTGTTTCCGAAGATTTCACCTTTACCGGTATCCTCAAAGATTATGAGCATATTGTTACCGTAAAAAATGGTAATGATGAAACTAAAGACTATTCAGTAAATATTTTTAACCCCGAGGCAGAGATATTATCGCTTAATGTAGGTGGGGTTAGTGTTAATAGTCATAATACCGAAGCTGCAAAAGCGGCAGCTGTAAACTTTAATAATAATACGGCCGAACATGCCATCAATGTTACAGTTAGCACCGGCGCCAGCTATAAAATTTATAATGCCCATAGCGGCGGTAGCGCGGTTACTAAATTAAATTTTGGTACTGCCGATGTAGCAGCCAAATTTAGAATAGAAGTTACCGCCAAAGGTTCTACTGCCCCCGTTACCTACTACTACACAGCAACCCGCACCGGCACCACCACCGCCACCAGCGTAAGCCTATTAAGCTCGCTTTATGTATCGTCTACCACCAGCGGCGGTTCTATATCAGGTAGTACAACTGTTACCACCACCAGTGGTGTAAACCCTTCCACCCGTACCCTAACCGTTGATAGCGATTATGCCAATAAAACCGTCTACCTGCGCTTTACAGAATCGGCCAATGCCAGTGTTACCACCACTACCGCCAATTATTATGGGGTAGCCTTAAGCGATGCCGGCAGCAGCCGCAGCATAAACCTAACCATTACCCATGATGGCAAAACCTATACCGCCCCGATCAGCATTTATGTAGATGATGCCGATCTAGTCGTTTTAGATGAGTTTTTGCCCAAAGATCGCAAAACTACCAGCACCTCGTCAAGCTATGAATTAGAAATCGACCCCAGCTTTAAATCCGGCACTACCAAATATGATATTATCGTGCCCAATGATTTAGACACCGTTTACTTCTATTACGAAACCGACCCCAGCAATGAGGATATCGATGTAGAAGGCGATATGAAAGATTTTGATATCGATGATGATTATATCGAGATTGAATTAGAAGAAGGCGACCAAGAGGTAGAATTAATAGTAGGCAGTGGCAGCGAAGAAAACACTTATACATTCGAGCTTATCCGCGAAGATGATGTAGAAGTTGATGCCTCGCTTGATGATTTGGAATTACGCAAAACCAGCTCCGGCAGCAGCACCCAATATGATATTTCGCCCACATTCCGCTGGAATAATTTGCAGTACAGCGCCGATTTTGATGATGATATCGACGAAGTATATCTGCATTTAGACCCCGATGAAAGCGATTCCGAAATCACCATTAGCCCGTCCAGCGCCGTTGAGAAAATCGATGATGATGTTTATAAAATTACCTTAGATATCGACGATACCTTAGAGCTGGATATTCATATCGAAAACGGCAGTGATGAAGCCACTTATGAGCTGGAATTGCGCAGTGGTGATGCCGCTGAGGAAACTATAGAAGATGCCCAGCTAAAGGGATTGTTAGTGGCCAGCAATGATAGCACCAGCAGCTCCTATCAATATGATTTATTGCCCGAATTTGAGGCCGATATTACCAATTATGTAGTATTTATCCCCTTTGACGAAGACGAAGATTTACAAGAATTTTTCATCCGCCCCACTTTAGACGATGAGGATGATGATTTAACCGTTGATGATAAAAGCTATGATAGTGCCGATTGGATTGAGTTTAGCTTAGATCCAGGCGATAAGGAAACGGTGGAAATCGAGGTAGAGGATGATGATGATAATATCACCCGCTACAACTTAACCGTAATAGCCGCCGATGAAGATGCCGATGACGAGGCCTTATTAGATGAATTGGAATTGCGCACCGGCAGTAGCACCTCGACCGAGGTTGATTTTAGCCCCTCTTTTGATGAAGATACCGAAGAATATTCGGCCAATGTAGATAATGATCAAGATGATATCCGCATCTATGCCGACACCACCGATAGCTATGCCCATATTTTGGTAGATGGTATTTATATGAGCGGCAGCTATATTGTGGTAGAGCTGGAAGAAGGCGAGAATATTATCCCGATTGTGGTCTATGCCGAGGATTGCGATAGCCATACCGAATATGAATTAACCGTAAATCGTGGCACTTCCGACGAGGCCGGTTTCCTCTATACCTTACAAATTAGGGTAGGCGATGGCAATACCGTTATTAATCAAGCTGTAAGTTTAATTCCTACTTTTAGCGGCAATCAAACCAGCTATAAGATTAATGTGCCGGAAAATATCAGCCAAGTGGCCTTTAACCCCTATACCAGCCCCGAGTATGAAATTACCATGCTTGGTCAAGAGTTAAATAATGGCGCCTGGACAACCAATCATGCTTTAAAAAGTGGTGATAATACCTTTATTATTGATGTAGGGATTGGCTCTAAAAGCACCAGCTATAATATCACTATTGAGCGTGGTTTGGATGTAGTGGTAAGCAATCAAGCCTTAGAATTAAACGGTGCGGATATTAGTTCGGCCGCCTATAATATCAATGGCAATAATTATTTTAAATTACGCGATTTGGCCTATGCCCTGCGTGATACCGGCAAAAAATTCGAGGTAGCTTATAATGAGATTAGCCGTATTATCGAATTAACCGCTAATCAAGCCTATACGGTAATAGGCGGCGAAATGGAAGCCCCGCAAGCGGCAGGCAATACGATAATTAGCAATCAAAGGGTATATGTAAATGGCAAGGAAGCTAGCCTAACCGCCTATAATATTGATGGTGCAAATTACTTCTTGCTGGTAGATTTAGGCGAGATATTCGATTTTGGCGTAGGCTATGACGAGGCAACCAGAACAGTACAAGTTGATACCAGCAAGGGTTATGATGATTAAATATTAAAGACTAAGAGGCTGTCGCAAAGTTGCGATAGCCTCTAAAGTTTTAATCAATTTTTTACAAAAAATTGCAGGGGTATTGGGGGCAGCGCCCCCAAGGTCTTAAAAGCGGCTTTTGGCGAAGCCAAAACAGCCCTTCGGGCAAAGAGCACTTTATTTTCATTTGCTACGCAAATAAAAATAGCAGCTATCTTTCAATTTTAGCAATTCTATCTTCAATTACCCTCTTTTTAGGTGCTGCTTTTTTGCTACATGGGCTTATTTTTAAATAATTGAAAGATAAAAAGATAAAAAGACTAAAAGATTAAAACCATTCTTTTTTGAAAAAAAGAATCAAAAAACTTTTGTAAAATATTGTCAAAAAAAGGCATAATCGGCTTATTGTCAGTTGCCAAAAAAAATGATATAATACTATTATGATTGAAAAAAAGCGACAATTAAATAAACCAAATTATGCACTGGATATTATCCTGGTTTTGATTATCGGCTTTATTTTGATAATGATTACTTTATGGCTGCGCGACTATATAAAAGGCCGAATGATCGATTTTGATACCATCGAACAAGGCTCGATTGGCATAACCCTGCAAGGCGAGCTATTGGTGATGCGCCACGAAACCCTGCTAACCGCCCCGGCCGCCGGCGCTTTTGTGTCGGCTATTAATGAGGGCGAGCGAGTTAATCAGGGTACTATTATTGGCCAAAGTAATGATATCAACCTAATAGCCGATCGAGGAGGGATTGTTTCTTTTGCCTTAGATGGCTGGGAGCACATACTACAGCCCGACTTATTAGACGAAATCGACCTGGATCAAGCCTTTAGCCAGTTAGCGGCAACTTATATGCCGCCAACAATTTTGGAGGACGATTTAGATAGCCAAGATGCCGCAGATAGCGAGGCGGCAATCAACGAGGACGATATGGCCGATATTCATGCAAGTGATAGCCATATTGGCCAGGTTGGTGCGCCTAATTCGGCCTATACGGATAGTTTAGCGCTTAATCAGGCCGAGGGGCGGCCGGTGGCCAGGTTAATTGATAATTTAATGGGCTATACCTTGATTGTAAAATTGCATGATCCGCATAATTTGCTGGATGAGGAAAGCCGCCTTGATTTTACCTTGGATAATGGCCATCATTTTTATTTAAGCTTTGACGAGCGGCGCGAAAATGATTTAGGCGATAGTTATTTTATCTTTAGCATTAGTAATCAAGAGGATATGCTACTTAATTTGCGCTATGCAAAAGCCGAAATTATTGCCCGCGATATCGAGGGTTTTGTGGTACCCAGCCAGGCGGTTACGATTAATGAGCAAGGGGTAATCGGCATTTATCTGCGCCAAAAAAATAGGATAGAATTTTGGCCGGTTGATGAATTGGCCGCCCAAGATGGCTATTCGGTAATCGAAGGTATTGATAATGAATTAGAGGCCGGTTTAAATGTGGTAATCAATCCCGACCCTTCTATGGAGGGGCAGGAAGTTTTTTAGCCAAAGTTAGCAGCAATAGGGGAGGAAAATATGAAAATAGCCCAAGCTTTGGAGCAGGTATATTATAATATTGAGCAAGCAAAGGCCAAAGCGCCTAATCCTAAGGCTAAAATTGAGCTTTTGGCCGTAAGCAAAACACAGCCGATCGAGGCCGTTAACGAGGCTAATTGTGCCGGCCAAATTCAATTTGCCGAAAATAAGGTGCAAGAATTATTACTTAAGCAAGAGCAAAGGCCGGATTTAAGCTGGCATTTAATTGGTCATTTGCAAAGTAATAAGGTAAAATATATTATTGATAAAATTAGCATGTTGCATTCTTTAGATTCTTTAAGCTTAGCTTTAGAAATTCAAAAGCGAGCCTCGGCCAAGAATATTATTTTGCCCTGCTTGGTACAGGTAAATATTGCCGATGATGATCAAAAATTTGGCCTAAGCGAGGCCGAAGTAAGTGATTTTTTGGATGAGCTAAGTGCCTATCCAAATTTAAAAATAAAAGGCTTGATGACAATAGGCCCTTTTTTGGACGATAGCGAACAAATGCGACCTGTTTTTCGTAATTTGCGGCTGCTTAAGGAAAAAGAGCAGCTAAAAGGGCGTAGTTTTATCGATTTACAGCATTTATCGATGGGCATGAGCAATGATTATCAAATTGCAATTGAAGAAGGCGCCGATATGGTGCGGGTAGGCAGCAATATTTTTGGCGCACGCAATTATAATAATTAGAAAATTCACGGATATTTTAATTTAAAGCAGGAATATAGGCATAATTGCTAGAAATTTCTAAGTTAAGGGTTTTATTAAAAGGAGCGATAAATTTGAGCGGTTTATTAGACAAAATGAGCAATTTTTTCTTTAAGGATGTAGATCAAGAAGGCGATATGGTAAACGAGGAAGCAGGCAGCAATATTAAGCCGCCTTTATCAACTATCGAGCGTCCTACCTGGAACGAAGAAAAAAAGAAGGCTAAGCCTAATTTGGTAACCGTGCCCGGTAAGGGCTCGGGCAAGGGGCAGGATTTTATGGAAATGGTATTAATTAAAGCCGCATCCTATGAGGATATGCAAGAGATCGCCAATCATATCAAGGCACGCAAGGTAGTTGTGGCTAACTTTGAGGATATGGATAGAGAAGTAGCCCAAAAGATGGTTGATTTTTTATCGGGAGCTACCTTTGCTTTAGATGGTGTACCGCGTAAGGTATCGGGCGGCACATTTATTTTTAGTTCATCTAATGTTGATTTAAGCGGCCAAATTATGGAAAAAGACGGTAGCTTTAATGATTTCAATAATGACGAGCGTTTTTCGTCCACACAATGGCTTAAGAATAAATAGGCTGGAGGGATTAATATTAGCTTATACACTGTACTATGGGCGGTGTTTAGGGTATATTATTTCCTGCTTTTTGCTAGGATTATATTATCCTGGATAAGAATTGGCGATAATGTCCTAACCCGTTTTATTTACGAGATGACGGAGCCGGTACTTGGCTTTTTCCGCCGAATTATACCTGTTTCGCCGGGTATGCCCCTAGATTTTTCACCAATTTTGGCATTTATAGCCTTGCAAATTGTCGAAAATCTGGTATTAAGAATGGTAATAGGTTTATAAGAGCCGATCAGGGCTAATTAAAAAACAAGCTGACATTTTAAAATGCTAGCTTGTTTTTGTTTTTAGATAGGGGTGGCTATTTTATTGGTCTAAGCTAAATTTATTTTCTAATACTATTTTTTTGTTTTTCGGCATACATCCTCTTATCAGCAATTGCCAATAAATCGGATAGCTCTTTTGCTTCTTTTGAAAATACATATCCAATACTAGAAGAAATGCTTATCTTAATATCTTCAAAAGTAAATATCGCCTCAGATCTATCCTTTATACGTCGGCTTATTGCTAATGCCTCGGTTTCATTTGTAACATTAGGGGCTATAACCACAAACTCATCCCCGCCAATTCTGGCAACAATACTATCATTTTTTAATACAGCTTTTAGCCTTTGGACAAAAGCAATCAAAACTTTATCGCCCATTTCATGGCCATAGTTATCATTAACAGGCTTAAACTTATTAAGGTCTAGGTAGAATATTGCAAATTCCGTGCCCTTTGCTTCCTTAACATATTTTTCTAGTTTTACCCTGTTGTTAGCGCCCGTTAAAGCATCTGTTTCAAGCTTTTTAGTTAAGTTTTCTTTAATTAGATGGGCCTTTTTTATGTATCTATAAATAAGCATGTTGATAGCTAGTAAAACAAAAAAACTTGCAATAAAACTGGTTATAACAACCGTAATTTTATCTTTTGTGTATAAATCCATTTGTAAGTTTGCATTGCCAAGCTTAAAATAATAATTGCTGGCATATCTGTAATTAAAATCTTCGGAAATAAAAAGATCTATTTCCTCATCTTGATATATCGAGGAAATTTTAAGCTCATAACCAAGATGGGGAAGGTTTGTTGCAGCAATTGATGATAAAAGCTTATTAGTATGAACTACCACAGAAGAAAATCCACTAAATGCATTATCAACATACACGGGGGTGCGAATAACAATGCCTACTTGACCGCC
Source organism: uncultured Peptococcaceae bacterium (assembly GCA_964368605.1). Taxonomy (GTDB): domain Bacteria; phylum Bacillota; class Dehalobacteriia; order UBA4068; family UBA4068; genus CAYJBP01. The sequence continues at coordinate 7,358 of CAYJBP010000045.1, forward strand.
GGCAAGCCTATATGGGCCCGAGACAATTATTTCGCCGCTATCTCTGGCCATAATTGCATCAGCCCTTGCATTTTCATCTTCAAATACGCTATTGCCTAAAAGAAAACTATTTAATTCATAAGGATATACTTGTGTAAAAATGCCATTAGCAAGATAAGCAATAGATGGTTCAATGCCTGTATTATATAGCGACTCTGAAATTCTATTAAAATCCTCATCACTAATTTGGCCATTCTGTATAACCAGTATTTCCCCTAAAATCTTGCTAACTTGTATTTGCGATTGCAAGGCCGATTGAATTCTTTCCGCATATAGTTCAATTATGCTTTGCTCTTTTAGCTTTATGTCTAAATATGTTAAGTTTGTAATATAAAGAGAGGTAAATAAACTAATGATTAGTAATAAAATAAATAATATTTTTAAAAGTTTCATTCTATCTCTCCTTAATGATATACTCCCTAGTATAATTATACATCAATAAAGATTTAAATACAAGATATACTCAATAGTAAAAGGTTTTCTTGGTTCTTTTTTTCCTCAAAAAAAAGAACGAACTAATTTTAGCCAATACCTAATCAAACAAAACCATATCCATCAAAACATCATTTTCGTCTACTAAAGCCGATTCCACAATTTGCACTCTTCGGCAAATTCCCAGCTTATAGCCGCTATAATCCTTAAGAAAATTATCATAAAAGCCAGCCCCCCGGCCAAGGCGGCCCATGGCGCTATCAAAAGCCAGGCCGGGCACTAAAATTAAATCCAAATCACTTTTGGCCAAAGTAGGCATGGTAGCAGTGGGGGAGGGGATGCCATAGCAATCGGGGCTAAGCTGTGTTAAATCATCCACCTTTTTAGCCAGCATTAAATGAGGTGCATAAATATAAGGCAAGGCCAAAGTTTTGCCTTGGCTTAAAATAGCGGCCAAAATTGGCTGCATATTAATCTCTAAATCGTCAAAATCGATGAATGCCATTATGGCTTTGGCTTGGCGATAAAGTGGCAAACTTTGCAATTTATCGGCAATAATCAGCGCGGATTGCTCCAAATAAAGGCTGTCGGCTGCCTTAATATTTTGAGTTACTATACGCCTTAATTCTTTTTTATCCATAAAAAACCACCTTTTAACACTATTTTTCTTTTTAATTAGCTAAAAGTATGATAGAATAGAAGTAGCAAGGGCAAGCGCTCTTAGCAAATACTTTTGAGGTAGGTGAATTTATGCCGGCAATTGCGGCGCATTATCAATTAGGGCAAATGGCTTTGGCCCTACTGCCTAATGATTTAGCCAGCCCGCTTAAAGACGAGCAGCCCCTATTTGCCCTTGGCTGCCAGGGGCCGGATTTGCTCTTTTATTATCAGCCTTGGCATCAAAACCCAATTAGTAGCTATGGCCACTTTTTACATAATCAAAAGGCGGCCGATTTTATAGCGCCCTTGCTTAATAGCAGAACTTTAACTAAAAAACAACAAGCCTATTTAGCAGGCTTTATCTGCCATTATGCCCTGGATAAAGCCGCCCATCCTTTGATTAATCGGCTTAAGCCGGATGGCATTGGCCATCGTTTTATCGAATCGGCCTTTGATTATATTATAATCGAAAAATTCAATTTAAGCAAGCAAAGGCAAAATTATTTAAATCATCATTATTGCAAAAAGGAGATTTTGGCAGGAATTTACCCTACTATTCCTGCTAAAAAATTGGGGCAGGCCGCCTTTAGTTTTCATCATATTACAGCCTTTATTGGGCATCCAGGCCCGGTAGCTGTGGCCGAAAAAATCCTTAATATGAAGCAGCTTATATCTTCGTTAGCCTTGCCACAAAACCTGGCTAATAATCATCAAGCTTATCAAATATATCCCTTATTCGAACAGTCCGTTACCGAGGCAGTTAACTTATTAGGCTATTTTTGCCGGCAGGATTATCAGCAATTAATAGTCAATTTAAATTATAATTTTGAAGGGAAAATTTTATGCGATTAACTATTGAAGAAAAAAGCTGGCTTTTATATGATTGGGCCAATTCTGTTTATGCCACAATTATGTTAGCTGCTATTTTCCCGGTATATTTTACCTCGCAGGCGGCGGCTGCCGGCTATGATGGCGACTTTTGGTGGAGTATCGGCACGGCCTGCGGTACGGCACTTGCGGCAATACTTTCGCCGTTTTTGGGGGCAATTGCCGATTATCAGGGCTTTAAAAAACGCTTATTTGGCTTATTTTTAGTTTTAGGTTTGGCCTTTACCGCCTTTTGTGCCTTTACCGCCGACTGGCAGGGCATGTTGATTGGCTATATTATTTCGCATCTGGGCTATAGCGCATCGGTGATGATTTATGATAGCTTTTTGCCGGATATTACCAGCATTAAGCGCATGGATTATTTATCGTCATTGGGTTTTGCTTTAGGCTATATTGGTGGCAGCACCATACCTTTTATTGCCGCTGTATGTCTGATTAACTTTGGGGAAGCTTGGGGTATCGACGGCATTTTAGCGGTGCGGATATCCTTAATTATTGCCGTATTTTGGTGGGGTATTTTCTCGATACCCTTAATCATCAATTGTCATCAAAAAAATGGGTATCAAGTAAGCGGTGGCCGCTTACTTCAAAAAGCTTTATTGTCATTAAAAAGTACCATTTTGATACTAATTAAAAATAAAGCCATCCTCTATTTTATGATAGCCTACTTTTTTTATATCGATGGTGTAAATACCGTTATTTCGATGTCTACCGCCTATGGCACTACTTTGGGGCTTGAGGCCACGCAAATGATTTTAGCCTTGCTGATTACCCAGATTATTGCCTTTCCTGCTGCCATATTTTTTGGCCGCTTAGCCGGTAAGTTTGGTAGCCTGCGCCTTATTGGCCTGGCGATCGGGATTTATTTTATAATTTGTATTAGTGGCTTTATTATGGGCTTTGGTATTGAAGAGCAATTTTTATCGATAGCCCAAGCAACCACTGTTTTTTGGTGCTTGGCCATATTAGTTGGGCTGGTACAAGGTGGTATCCAGGCTATATCCCGCTCACATTTTGGCAAAATGATACCTATCGGCAAGGCCGGCGAGTATTTTGGGATTTTTGATATTTTTGGCAAATTTGCCGCCATTTTGGGTCCGGCCTTGTATGCCCTGGTAAGAGGATTGTCCGGGCGTGGTTCTTATGCCATACTGTCGATTCTCATCTTGTTTGCGCTGGGTGGCATATTCCTTTATATTGCCGGCAAACATGCTAAAACCATGGCCTAAGAAATATCTTTCCTATTAAAAGAATTTTAGTTTTAAAAAGGATATCCCACATTTAATGACGAATATATAACAAGTTGACTAAATTTTGTGACGAAAGGATGCGAAAATAAGTGAGTAAAAAGTTTGTCTACTTATTTAAAGAGGGTAATACCTCGATGAAAAATTTATTAGGGGGTAAAGGTGCTAACTTGGCCGAAATGATCAATTTAGGTTTACCTATTCCCGATGGTTTTACTATTAGTACCGAAGCCTGCACCGATTATTATGAGCAAGGTAAGCAGGTATCTGCGGAAATTACCGAACAAATTAAACAAGCGATGGCCGAGCTGGAAAAAATTTCCGGCAAAAAATTTGGCGACGACAAAAACCCACTTTTAGTTTCGGTACGTTCGGGTGCGCGTGCTTCGATGCCGGGCATGATGGATACTATTTTAAACCTAGGCATGAATGATGCCGCCTTGGCCGCCCTTTGCGAATCGACCCAAAATCCTCGTTTTGCTCATGATTCTTATCGTCGTTTTATCCAGATGTTTTCTGATGTTGTTATGGAAATTCCCAAGGCTCGTTTTGAGCATATCTTGGAAGGAATCAAAGCAGCTAAGGGCTATAAGTTTGATAATGATTTAACTGTGGAAGATTTGCAGCAGTTAATTGCCGAATATAAGGCTTTATATAAAAAAGAAATTGGCGCCAATTTTCCTGCCGAGCCTTTAGAGCAGCTTATGCAGGCTGTTAAGGCGGTATTCCGTTCTTGGAATAATCATCGTGCCATTGTTTATCGCCGCATGAATGATATCCCCGGCGATTGGGGCACGGCTGTTAATGTGCAGATGATGGTCTTTGGTAATATGGGTGATACTTCGGGCACAGGTGTGGCCTTTACCCGTAACCCTGCCACCGGCGAAAAAGCCATTTATGGCGAATATTTGATTAATGCCCAGGGCGAGGACGTTGTAGCAGGTATCCGTACTCCTAAACCTATTTCGGTATTAGAGGAAGATATGCCCGAGGTTTATGGCCAATTTATGGATATTGCCAATAAACTGGAAAATCATTATCGTGATATGCAGGATATGGAATTTACTATCGAAAACGGTAAATTATATTTCCTCCAAACCCGTAATGGTAAGCGTACTGCCAATGCAGCCTTAAAAATCGCTGTAGATTTGGTAGATGAAGGCATGATTAGCGAGAAGGAAGCTGTTTTAATGGTAGATCCTAAATTGCTTGATCATCTTTTGCATCCAACTTTTGATTTAGCCGCCTTAAAAGAAGCCGAGTGCCTAGGTGCAGGCTTAGCTGCATCCCCCGGTTCGGCCGCAGGTAAAATTTACTTTACCGCCGACGAAGCTAAAGATGCCCATATAATTCGTGGCGAGCGGGTAATTTTGGCCCGTCAGGAAACTTCGCCCGAAGATATTGAAGGTATGGCCGCAGCTAAAGGCATTATCACCGTGCGTGGCGGTATGACTTCGCATGCGGCAGTTGTGGCTCGTGGTATGGGTACTTGCTGTGTGGCCGGCTGCGGTGATGCTATTATCGATGAAGAGAATAAAACCTTTAGCCTAGGTGGCAAAACCTATAAAGAAGGCGATTATATCTCCTTAGATGGTACTACCGGCAAGGTATATTGCGGTGATATCGCTACCGTAGAGCCGACCATTAGCGGTGATTTTGGTCGTTTAATGGCTTGGGCCGATAATTATCGTACCCTAAAGGTACGCACCAATGCCGATACCCCCGAGGATGCTCAAAATGCTATTGATTATGGTGCTGAGGGTATTGGTCTTACCCGTACCGAGCATATGTTCTTTAAAGAAGATCGTATTGCCCGTATTCGCCAAATGATTTTGGCCAATGACGAGGCCAGCCGTAAAGAGGCTTTGGCACATTTATTGCCGATGCAAAAAGGCGATTTTATCGGCATTTACGAGGTTATGGGCGCACGCCCGGTAACTGTTCGCTTGCTTGATCCGCCTTTACATGAGTTTTTACCCACTGCCGACCAAGATATCGAAGCCTTGGCCAAGGAAATGGGTTTAACCTTTGAAGCCGTTAAGGCTCGCTGTGCTCAATTGCATGAATTCAATCCGATGATGGGTCATCGTGGCTGCCGTTTGGCCGTAACCTATCCCGAAATTGCTGCCATGCAGGCACAAGCCATTATCGAGGCAGCTATTCATGTTAAGCAAAACAAAGGCATTGATTTAGTGCCGGAGATTATGATTCCCCTAATCGGCGAATCTAAGGAGTTTAAGTTTGTATATGATATTGTAAAGTCTACTGCCGACCGTTTAATCGAAGAAGCTAAAGTTGATTTAAAATATCTAATTGGCACGATGATAGAAATCCCCCGTGCCTGCTTAACTGCTGATCAAGTGGCCGAGCATGCTCAATTCTTCTCTTTTGGTACTAATGATTTAACCCAGATGACCTTTGGTTTTTCGCGTGATGATGCCGGGGCCTTCTTGGATGATTATTATAAAAAGCAAATTTATGAAAGCGATCCCTTTGCCAGATTAGATCAAACCGGCGTTGGCCAATTGATGGAAATGGCCGTAAGCAAAGGCCAGGCAACTCGCCCCGATATTAAATTGGGCATTTGCGGCGAACATGGTGGCGATCCTGCTTCGGTAGAGTTTTGCCATAATTTAGGTTTACAATATGTAAGCTGCTCGCCCTTTAGGGTACCGATTGCGCGCTTAGCAGCAGCGCAAGCAGCTTTAAAAAATAAGTAATAGTAAGAAAAGGGGGCTGTCGCAATAAAGGCGACAGCCCCCCCTTTTTGAAGTTTTACTCAATTTTTTGCAAAAAATTGCAGGGGGTTTGGGGGCTGCGCCCCCCCCAAGGTCTAAAAGGTTTTAAGCCAACCCAAAAAGCTAAGCAAGCAAATCAAAATTAACGGATAAAAGTAGCAAAGAAAGAAATTGGCTTAAAACCGGCGCCTTTTGGCAAAGCCAAAACAGCTCACAATATCAAGCCAAAAAACAATAACCGTCATGGATGCAATAAGGGGGCTGTCACAAATTATATTTGCGACAGCCCCTTTTTAAAGTTTTAGTCAATTTTGACAAAAAATTGCAGGGGGGTTGGCTTAGCCGGGTGGCTAAAGCTAACCCACTGCTAAGCACGCAACTAATACTCAAAATCAAAGATTTTGGCAATAGCTTAGGGGTAGTGGCAAGGAACTTAGCTATTCTTCTCAACAGCCTCTTTTATGCCTGCCATTGTAAAAGCAGGGATTAATTTTAATCCTTCTGCCGCTAAAATATCGCTGGCATTGTCATTACGCTGAATTACGCATAATACCGTATCAATTTCGGCGCCTAATTCGCGCAATGCAGCAACGCTCTTGATAATCTGGCCGCCGGTTGTAACAACATCCTCTATAACGCAAACTTTTTTGCCAATAACATCGCTGCCTTCGGCAAATTTGCAAGTACCATAAGCTTTTGCCTCCTTACGCACAAAGGCCGCGGGCTTGCCGCTTAAAAAAGATAAAGCCGTAACTACCGGTATGCCGCCCATTTCTAAGCCGGCTAATACTTCGGCATCTGCCGGAATCAAATCAACCATTTGCTTGGCGATTTCTTGTAATAATTCCGGCTTGCCTTCAAATAAATATTTATCAAAATACTCATTCGAAGTCTGACCGCTTCTTAATAAAAATTCGCCGGTAATATGGGCAGTTTGATAAATCTGGCAGGCAATCTGATCTTTAGTCATAAAAAAATCTCCTTTATGATATAATAATTGTGCTTATTATATCATACGATAATAATTTAGTCGATAGCTAAACCGCAAAATTTGCAAAAATATTGCCAAATTTAACATCTATACCAATTCTTCCATCCGATTAAGCATCTTCTCGAAAATCGCCATGGCATTGGCTATTGGCTGAGAACTGCTCATATCAATGCCTGCCCCTTTTAAAAGGTCGATGGGATCGGCCGAAGATCCTCCGCTTAAAAAGTTTAAATAGCGGCTTTGGTTTTGGGCGGCTTTTATGGGGTCGATATCGATTAAGCCCATGCTTAAGGCCAAGGCTGCACAAAAACCGGTAGCATATTTATATACATAAAATGCCCTGTAAAAATGGGGTATCCGCATCCACTCATAGGCAATCTGATCATCTACCGCCACCGTATCGCCAAAATATTTAAGGTTTAATTTATAATAAATATCATTCATAGCCTCGGCGGTTAAGGCCTGACCACTATCGGCCAGCTTATGTGCCTCTAATTCAAATTCAGCAAACATTGTCTGCCTAAATACCGTGCCCCTAAACTCTTCTAAAAAGTGGTTTAATAAAGCAAAAATCTCTTCTTTGCTCTCGGCTTTGGTTAGCATATAATCCAAAAGCAGGTTTTCGTTAACGGTACTGGCCACCTCGGCTACAAATATACGATAATCCGCATAAACAAAAGGCTGGTTTTGCCAAGTATAATAAGAATGCATCGAATGGCCAATCTCATGCGCCAAGGTAAATAAGCCATTAAAATTGTTCTGATAATTCAAAAGCATATAAGGCGGCGTACCATAAACCCCGCTCGAAAAAGCCCCCGAATCCTTACCTTTGTTCTCAAAAACATCTACCCAACCACTATTTAAACCCTTGGCCAAAACGCTGCAATACTCGTCGCCCAAAGGCTTAAAGGCCTCTAATACCAGTTCGCAAGCCTGCTCATAAGTGTATTTTTGCTTATTATCGGCCAATAAAGGTACATAAACATCATACATATGCAATTGATCCAGCTTAAGCATTTTTTTGCGCAAATCCAAGTAACGATAATAAAGAGGTAAAAAGTCGTGAACAGTTTTAATCAAATTATGATAAACTGCCGGCGGCACATTATCACTAAATAAAGAGGCTGCCAAAGAACTATCATAATTGCGTGCCTTAGCATAAAAATCATCTTTTTTAATCGAGGCCGAAAGTACAGCCGCAATAGTATTGGAAAACCCTGCATAAGTGTTGTATAAGCCCTCAAAAGCACCTTTGCGTACCTCGCGATTATTGCTTTGCAAAAAGCTAATATAATTGCTATGCGATAGGCTTTCTCTTTGTCCTTCTTCATTGATTATGGTCGGCAACTTCATATCTACATCGGCCAGCATCGAATAAATATTATCGAAAGCCGAGGCCATTTCCGCGGTTTGAGCTAATAATTGTTCGCTTTCCGGGCTTAAAGTATGAGGCCGATGCCGAATAATATCATCAATATATTTTTGATAAACAGCAATTTGAGGATTTTGCAAATAATCGGCAATCAAATTACTATCCATGGCCAGTAGCTCAGGCTCAAAAAAAGCCAGCTTTGCCGAAGCAGCCACCAATAAGCCCTCGGCCCGATCCCGCATGGCCTGATAAGAAGTAACCCGATTATCCTGGCTTTTTTTCAAAGCCGCATAAAGATATATCCTGTTTAAAAGCTTGCCTAAGTCGTCTTGATAATTTAAAAAATCTAACATAACTTGTACGCCATCGCCTAAATGGCCGGGGAAGGAGGCAGCCTTATCGAGCAAAATCTTGGCCTTTTCAAAATCGGCCTGCCAATCACTATCTGTGGCATATATAGCTTGTAACTGCCATTGATATTTGCTATCAATGCTCTGACGCTCGGCAATTTGCTTGCCTTCTTGATTTTGTGTCATGGTTGGATCCTCCTTTTGTTTTTGTTTAGCTGATTATAGTTAGCCTAGTATAAAAACATGACTACGGTTAGCCATAAATAACTCTATGTGATAACAATGAGGGCGAATGGTTCGCCCTCTACTATAATTTATGATAAGCCTAGATTTATGATACCCCAATTTGCTTTTGATAATACTCCATAATTTCGCGGCGGCGTACTATGCCGATAAAAACCCCTAAATCGTCAATTACAGGGATAAAGTTTTCGAGCATGGCTACCTCGATAATATCGCTTAAGCGGGCATTTACCGCTACCGGCACATTATCGTAGCGGCGTGGAATTTCGGCAATTTTAATTTTTTCGGTATCGGCTAGGGATAAATTATAAAGGTCTTTAATATACCATAAAATATCACCGGTAGTAATTGCGCCGATATATTTGCCGTCATTATCTAATACAGGCACCGAGGAGTAGCCATGATACTGCATTTTTTCCATGGCCTGGCGAAGAGTAAAGTTATCGACTAAATACAAAGTATCGCTTTTGGGAGTAAGAAAAAAAGCTAACTGCATATAACACCTCCTACTATAGTATTGCAGGCCGTCAAAAAACAAGGTTTTTGGCAGCCTGAGTAATATTCTTTGCCATTAAGGCAAGAATACTGGCAGCCTAAGCTGCGATTTGACAAGGAAAGAGGGTAAGCCTCTTAGTTTATTTCCCTGTTCGGATATTGCTGGTATTGATTTTTTTGGTATTCTGGATTTTTGAGTTTTATTATGTTCTTCATTAGCTGGCCTTTGCTTCGCAAAGCCGCAGCTATGCACGTAGCTATAGCACAAAATCGAAGATTTTGGCTCTAGCTCAGACCTAGCTGGCCTTTGCTTCGCAAAGCCGCAGCTATGCACGTAGCTATAGCACAAAATCGAAGATTTTGGCTCTAGCTCAGACCTAGCTGGCCTTTGCTTCGCAAAG
>CAYJBP010000046.1:0-12741 GCA_964368605.1 uncultured Peptococcaceae bacterium
GGTTGGCCGAATCAAAAAAATTAAATCTGTAGGGAACGGTCTTGACCGTTTGAAAAAGGTGATTACCCATTTTCGGTCAAGGCCGTCTTTACAGGTTTTTTGTTTTTACAAATATTTCAAAGAGGGTGCAAGCATGGTTAATTATATATTAAAAAGAGTTTTAATTGCTGCTCTTACCCTATTGGTGCTAATTACAATTATCTTTGTGCTGGTGCGCATGTTGCCGGGCGATCCTTTTCAGGATGAAAAAACCAGCCCGGAAATTCAGGCTAAAATGGAAGCTTACTATGGCTTTGATCAGCCTATTCATATTCAATGGGTACGTTATATAGGCAATTTATTGCAAGGCGATTTAGGTACATCCTTAAAGTATGTAGGGCGTTCGGTAAATGATGTTATTGCCGAAACCTTCCCTGTATCGGCATCATTGGGTTTAAGGGCAATTGGTTTTGCCTTGGCCTTGGGGCTAATACTGGGCACCTTATCGGCGCAAAATGCCGGTAAGGCAATCGACTATATTTGTGTTTTGGTGGCCATTATTGGTGTTTCGGCGCCGGACTTCATTATTGGTACAATTTTGCAATTATACTTTGCCATTGAATGGAAATTATTGCCTGCCGGTTTATGGGAAGAGCCTAATCAAAAAATCTTGCCGGTTATCGCTTTAAGCTTTTATACTTTAGCTTTGGTTACTCGTTTAATGCGTTCTTCGATGCTAGAAGTTATCAATCAGGATTATATTTTAACGGCTAAAGCCAAGGGTTTATCGCCGTTTCAGGTTGTGTGGCGGCATCAAATTCGTAATTCGATTTTGCCGGTAATTACGGTAATGGGGCCTTTAACTGCGGCTATCCTAACCGGTACCTTTGTTATCGAAAGAATTTATGCTATCGACGGCATGGGCAAATTCTATGTTCAAAGTATTAATGACTTAGATTATACCATGGTATTGGGCATGACGGCCTTTTATGGCTTATTCCTGGTAATTGCTAACTTAGTGGTAGATATCCTGTACGGGATAGTCGATCCGCGCATTAAAATAACGAGTAAAAAATAAAGGAGGATTATATGACAACTGAAGCGCAAAAAAATTATAATCCCGATTTATTTAAGCGGGTTAAAATTGATGATAGCGAAAAGAATAAAGTGGTGCGTCCCAGCCTAACTTATTGGCAGGATGCCTGGATTAAATTACGTAAGAATAAAATTGCCTTAATTGGCTTAATTATTCTGGTTTTATATGTACTATTGGCCATATTTGCGCCGATATTCTCGCCTTATACCGGCAATGAAAATAATTATCAAGCAATTAATCAAGAGCCTAGCTCCGAGCATTGGTTCGGCACCGATAAATCCGGGCGCGACCTATGGACAAGAACCTGGACGGGTGCTAGAGTATCATTATTTATCGGCCTGGCTGTTGTATCGATTAATATGTTAATCGGTTCGATTGTGGGTGGTATTGCCGGTTATTTTGGCGGCAAAACCGATATGGTAATTATGAGGATTATCGATATCCTTTACGGCATACCGATGATTATTTTAGCGATTTTGATGATGACGGTAATGGGTAAGGGGATAGGCAGCCTGATAACGGCGATGGTAATTGTAGGCTGGGTAGGTAATGCCCGCCTGGTACGTGGCCAGATTTTGCAGCTAAAGAATTCCGAATATGTACTTGCTGCCAAAACTTTGGGTGCAAGCCATAGCCGAATTATTTTACGGCATTTTTTCCCCAATATTAGCGGTATTGTTATTACCCAAATGACAATGGCCATTCCTCATGCCATCTTTACCGAGGCCTTTTTATCTTATATTGGCTTGGGTATTCAGGCACCGGATTCTTCTTGGGGCGCTTTGGCTCAGTCTGCTTCCGAAGTATTTAGGATTGCGCCCTATCAATTATTGATTCCGGCCTTTTTCATCTGCACCACCATGCTATCCTTAAACCTTTTAGGCGATGGCTTACGTGATGCCTTAGATCCTAAAATGCGTAAATAGGAGGCAGCTATGGACAAGCAAAATACACAAAATCAGCCTATTTTACAGGTAAAGAATTTGCAAATCGAGTTTAAAACTTATGGCGGCAAGGTACAAGCCGTGCGTGATGTAAGTTTTGATTTAGAGGCCGGCGAATGTCTGGCGGTAGTAGGGGAGAGCGGTTGCGGCAAAACGGTTACCGCCAAATCAATCTTAAAGCTTTTACCGGCCAATTTATCGACAATTAAAGATGGCAGCAGCATCCTTTTTAATGATCAGGAAATTGTTAATTTTGATGAAAAGGAAATGCAATCTTTAAGGGGTAATGATATCAGTATGATATTCCAAGACCCGATGACTTCGCTTAATCCAACCATGACAGTGGGCAAGCAGATTAGCGAATCATTAATTAAGCATCAGGGATTAAGCCGTGAGCAGGCTTTGGAACGCACTATTGAATATTTAACCTTAGTTGGCATAGCCAATCCGGAAAAGCGGGTTAAAGAGTATCCTAATAGCCTATCGGGCGGAATGCGCCAAAGGGTGATGATAGCGATTGCCATGTGCTGCAATCCTAAGCTTTTAATTGCTGATGAGCCGACTACGGCCTTAGATGTTACCATTCAAGCCCAGATTTTGGATTTAATGCGTGGCCTGCAAAGCCAATTTAATACGGCGATTATTTTGATTACCCATGATTTGGGTGTAGTTGCCAATATGGCTAAGCGAATTTTGGTATTTTATGCCGGCCAAATTGTGGAAGAAGGGCTATGTGATGATGTGTTTTATCGGCCTAGGCATCCATATACCTGGGGTTTAATTAAATCAATGCCCAGGCTTAATACCGAGCATAAAGAGGATTTGCTAAGTATTGATGGCAGCCCGCCTGACTTATTTGCGCCGCCTAAAGGCTGCGCCTTTGCGGCTCGTTGCGAGTATGCGATGGAAATTTGCTTACAAGAGCAGCCGCCGGCTATCGAGGTGGCCTCGAGGCATAAAACAGCTTGTTGGCTGGCCTTAAAGGATGCTCCTGCTGATTTAGTACCGGATTGGATGAAATCCGACCATGTTGATGTAGAGGATTATGATTAAAAAAAGGGGGCTATCGCAAATGCGATAGCTCCCTTTTTGCTTACTTCGTGGTTGGCTCTTTCTTTTTACGAAGCATATTCATGATAAAATTTGGTAGCTTAAGATAATAAACTCGCATAGCCTCACCTTCCTTATCATTTACGATAATATATGATATGGTTTTTTTTTAAGTTTGGTGCTTGTTTGCTTATCTAAGCCAATCCTCAATCTGTTTGGCTAAGTCCTCGCTGCTGCCTCTAATCATTTGCATGGTTGGTAACGATTTTATAAAATTACGGCCATAACCTTTGCTTAGTATTCTCCCATCTAATACGCAAAATGCCCCCTTATCATCAATACTGCGGATTAAACGGCCAAATCCCTGCTTAAAGCGTAATATGGCCTGTGGTAAGCTGTATTCAAAAAAGCTCGAACCGCCGTTTTGCTCTATTTTTTCCATCCTGGCAGCTAGGGTTGGCGTATTTGGTGGCCAAAAAGGTAGCCGCACTATTACCAATAATGAAAGCGCACTACCCGAGATATCCACCCCTTCCCAAAAACTGGCTGCGCCAAAAATACAGCATCTATCTTCTTTGGCCAGGCGGCTTACCAATTGGCCTGCTTGCCCTGATAGGCCTTGCGCCAATAAAGTTATGCCGGCCTCGGCCAGCCTTTCTTTTAATAAATCATTTACCGCTCTTAATTGATAATGCGAGGTAAACAGCACCAAGGCTCGGCCTTTAGAGGCCAAAATTAAATGCTCTAAGCTAGTGGCTATTGCCACCTGCGCCTTTAATTCTTCGGCTTTGCTCCAATCCGGTAAATTATTGCAAATTGTAAATAAGGCCTGCTCCTGATAGTTAAATGGCGATGGCAATACAGTTTCCTGCAAAGGCTTAGTAATTAAATCCAGGCCTAAGCGTTGCTTAAAATAGCTAAAAGATTGGCCGGTTGTCATCGTGGCCGAGCTAAAAATTATCGCTTCGCTATTATCATATAAACATTTATTTAAGAGGGTACCCAATTCTAAGGGGGCTACCTTAAGCTCGGGATATTTATCGGCAGCACTAAATTCCAGCCAGCAAACAATTTCCTGCGCATCGCCGGGCTCGGCCAGCCAATGATTAATGCTTAAGGCTGCTTGACTAAACTGGGCAGCTAAGCTATTTAATTCCTCACGATTATTAATCTCGTTTTCGGCCTGAAGATGAAAATAAAAATCGGCCAATAGAGTTAAATTTTTGGCAGTAGCAGTGATTGCCGCTGCTAAAGATTGGCCGGCTAGCTCTAAATCGCCCCAAGCTGCTTGCTGACGATGCTTATTTAATAGGCGGATTTTGGCCGGAAAAAATAGCTCTTTAGCCGCCAAATTGCTAAATATTAGCTGTAATTGCCTAAAAAAGGCCTCGGCTAGGGCAATTTGGCTTTCGAGGTTTTCTTCTATACGCTGATTATGCTGATCTAATAATTCGGCCTTGCTTTCGCTTAAAACAAAATCGTCTACCTGGCGTTTTAATGATTCTAATAGCCCTTGCTGCTTGCCTCTTTCCCGGCGAGAAATGCGGCCGCTTAAACGTAATAACTGATAAAATTCTACCGTTTCGGTTAATTGATCCTCGGCAACATCCTCTAAATGATGGGCTTCGTCAATTACCAAATAGGGCAGATTGGCCAAAAAACCGCCCTCTAAGGTAGCATTGGCAATTAATAGCGCATGATTAAGCACCACAATATCTGCACGCTCTGTTTCGCGGCGGGCTTTTGTAACATAACATCCACCTTTAAAATAAGTGCAACCACTATCGCAATTTTCGCTGGCGGCGCAAATGCGTTGCCAACGCCATTTATCATAGTAGGCAATATTTAATTCCGAGCCATCGCCGTTTAAGCTTTGTGCCTGCCAGGAGGCAATACGCATCATAAAAAAGCGAATTTGCTGATCGGTATTATGTAAATTAGCTCGATACATTCTACGGCATAAATAATTAGAACGTCCTTTTAATAAAGCTGTACGTAAAGGCTGATCTAAATGAGCAGCTAAAAGGGGGATATCTTTTTTTAATAATTGTTCTTGTAAATTTTTGGTATGGGTGCTAATGCCCACTTTTTGGCCGGAATTTAAGGCAAATAAGGCTGATGGCAATAAGTAAGCCAGCGATTTGCCACTGCCGGTTCCGGCCTCGGCCAATAAAAATTGTTTATTATTAAGGCTATCGGCCACTTGATCGGCCATGATTACCTGTTGATTGCGATAACAAAAATGCTCTACATTTTGCTCAAAAATGCCACCTGTACCAAAAAACTCCTGAATTAAGGCCTTGGGCACTTGATAGGTTTCGTCAATTTCTCGTGGGGTATAACGGGGTATTTGCTCCTGCTCTAGGTTTAAGCCTAAAGTATCGGCATTTAAATATTTGCGTAAAAGATCATCTAAGGGGCTAATATGTTCGCCTGCTAAAAGTAAAATATCGGCCTTGGCCTTTGGTGGTAGGCTATCTAAGGCTCTTCTGGCATTAATAAAAACTTCGGCGGTGGCTAAAGCATCGCCTAAAGCCCGATGCGCACTTTGGTTTTCGATATTAAGGGCGGCGCATAAATTGGCCAAACTATAACTATTAAGGGTAGGGAAGGCGATTTGCGCTAATTTAATGGTATCAAGCCAGGGGCGATCGTCGGCCCAAACTCGGCTTAAAAACTCGCTATCAAAATCGGCATTATGGGCAATTAAATGGCTATTGCCGATAAAAGCCTCGAAAGCCAAAATAACCTCGCCTAAAGGCGGGGCTGTGTAAAGCATATCATCATCGATGCCGGTTAGCTCGATGATTTTGCTAGGCAAGGCCTGATTGATTTTGATTAGGCTGCTAAAGGTATCAATAATCAAGCCACGCTTAATTTTTACCGCCCCAATTTCGATAATTTGATCAAAATTACTGTCGAGGCCGGTAGTTTCTAAGTCGACAACTACATATAGATTATCTTTGGCCATAAATCCTCTTCAAAAGATTAAGACCTTTGCTTTTTGAAAAAAGCAAAAACTCTTAGAATATTGTGAGGCTGCCGCTTTTGCGACAGCCCCTTATTTAAATTATTATTACATATCTAATCCTAATTCTTCCATAGCTTTTTTGCGCGATAATTTTACACGGCCATTATCTTTATCGATGGCAATGCATTTTACCCACATTTCGTCGCCTTCGGCACAAATATCTTCTACTTTATTAACTCGCTTATTGGCAAGCTCGGAGATATGAACCATGCCATCTTTGCCATTGCCGCCAAAAACGCCGGGCAAAATTTCGACAAAGGCGCCAAATTCCATAATCTTTACTACTTTACCTTTATAGATTTGACCAACCTGGGCTTCGGCAATAATACCATTAATAATGGCAATGGCCTGATCGCCTTTGGCCGAATCAACACTGGCCACAAAAATGGTGCCATCATCCTCGATATCAATTTGGGCGCCGGTTTCTTCGACAATTTTCTTGATAACTTTACCGCCGCTGCCGATAACTTCGCGGATTTTATCGGGATGAATTTTGATGGTGGTAATCCGTGGGGCATAGGCCGATAATTCGGTGCGTGGTTTGTCGATAGCGGCCAACATCTTGTCCATAATATGCATACGGCCATCTTTAGCTTGGGCTAAAGCACGGGTTAAAATTTCCCGATCGATACCGGCAATTTTGATATCCATTTGAATAGCGGTAATGCCCTTGGCAGTACCGGCTACTTTAAAGTCCATATCGCCCAAGAAATCTTCCATGCCTTGAATATCGGTTAAAACGGTAACATCGTCACCTTCTTTAATCAAACCCATGGCGCAGCCGGAAACAGGGGCAGAAATCGGTACACCGGCATCCATTAAGCTTAAGGTACTGGCGCAAACACTGCCCATAGAGGTAGAGCCGTTCGACTCTATAGCCTCCGATACCAGGCGTAAAGCATAGGGGAAAACATCCGAGCCGGGGATAACCGGCACTAAAGCACGCTCGGCTAAAGCACCATGGCCGATTTCGCGGCGGCCGGGGCCACGCATCGGGCGAACCTCGCCTACGCTATAAGGCGGGAAATTATAATGATGAATATAGCGTTTGCTATTTTCTACACCTAAGCCATCAATCATTTGCTCTTCCGAAACCATGCCTAAGGTTAGGGCATTTAAGATTTGGGTTTGGCCACGGGTAAATAAAGATGAACCATGGGTGCGGGTTAAAACACCGGCCTCGCAAGAAATGGGGCGAACTTCGGTGGTATGACGGCCATCGATACGAACCTTATCTTTGGCGATTAGGCGGCGCATAGTTTCCTTTTCGATGCTATATAGCACTTCGCCAATCACTGCTTCCTGCTCGGGGAAGCTTTCGGCCAAGGCGGCTTTTACTTGGTCTTTTAATTCATTGATTAAAAGGTCGCGATTTTCTTTGCTTAATTTTTCATTAGAGCAGCGCAGCATAATTTCGCGGAAGGCATCGCCTGCTTGGGCATAAACAGCTTGGCTTAAGGCCTCGTCTACGGGCTCTTTTACAAATTCCCATTTATCTTTGGCCAGGCCTAAGCTTAAAGCTTCGGCGCGATACTCTTCGATAAAGGCTACAATCTTTTGAATTTCCTGATGGGCAAACATAATGCCCTCTAAAACTACATTTTCATCAACTTCATTACAGCCGGCCTCTACCATCATTACGGCATCGGCAGTGCCTGCTACGGTTAGGTGCATCAGGCTTATTTCTTCTTGCTCGATGGTGGGGTTTACTATATATTTACCATCGATTAAACCGATGGTAACAGCCCCAATTGGGCCTAAGAAAGGCACTTTGGATATATGCAAAGCAGCCGAAGCGGCATTCATAGCAGTAACATCGGGGGCGCAATCTTGCTCTACCGATAAAACAGTGGTTACAACTTGCACATCATTGCGCATACCTTTGGGGAAAAGCGGACGCAAAGGACGATCGATTAAGCGTGAAGATAAAATTGCTTTTTCGGAAGGGCGGCCTTCTCTTTTAATAAAACCGCCGGGGATTTTGCCAACGGCATACATTTTTTCCTCATAATCTACCGATAATGGGAAAAAATCGATGCCGGCACGAGGGCTTTCGCTCATTGTGCCTACACCCAGCACCATAGTTTCGCCATAGCAGGCTAATACGGCGCCGCCGGCTTGCTTAGCTAGGCGGCCGGTTTCCAGTGTTAAAGTTCTGCCGCCGATTTCTAAGCTTTTTACCAATACATTTGTCATGGTATTACCTCTCTTTTTCTCTTTATTATTATCCCTTACTAATTCAACATATTATATAGATTTCCCTTTAAAAATGCAACTATTCTTCGGCGCATAATTCCAGCTCGAACCAAAAAGTGCTGCCTACGCCTAACTGGCTTTCCACACCATAGGCGGCCTTATGCAAGTCCAAAATGCTGCGTACAATCGACAACCCTAAGCCGGAGCCATATTTGCTGCGCAAATGGGCTTCTTCGGTGCGATAATATCTTTGCCAAATATCCTGCAAGCGCTCTTTGGCTATGCCTTGGCCAAAATCTTGAATTTCTAAGCGTACCCTATTTGCGATTAGGCGCTGGCGGACGATAATTTGCTTAGAATCGCCACCATAATTAACGGCATTATTGAGGAAATTATAGATAACCTGCTCGATTTTGGCCGTATCTATCATCACCCAGGCCTCACTATCATACTCAAAGCTAATTTGATAATCCTGTTCGGCCATCATCTTCTGATAATTATCGACGATATGATCGACTAATTCGCTTAAATTTCTTTCCTCGCAATTTAGCTCGGTTACACCTGCCTGCAATTTAGATAAATCCAAAACTTCATTAACCAGCCCCGACAAGCGTTTTACTTCGTCGATAATAATTTGGGCATTTTCGGGGGTATTTTCGCTGGGCAAATCACGCATGGCCTCGGCATAGCCGCCAATCATGGTTAAAGGGGTGCGCAAATCATGGGATATATTGGCGATTAATTCTCTTTGTAGGCGCTCGGTGCGGGCAATTTCCGCTGCCGCATAATTTAAGGTATTGGCTAAGGCCTCGGTTTCTTCGGAACCATTGCCATCAAATCTTACATCAAAATTGCCCTTGGCAAATTGTTGGGCAGTAGCATTAATTTTTCGTAAAGGAATAGATAAACGCCTGGCGCTTAAATAAGAAGCTACTAAGGCTAAGGTAATCATCAGCAGGCTATACATCAATAGTTGCGAACGCAAAGCACCACTGGTGGCCGCAAGCGGCGTAATTGTGCTATCTAAGAGCAAAAACATTTCCTCGCCGGCATCATTATAAAAGATATTGGCTAAAATCATCGTGCGATAAGGTGTCATATCATTCTTATTACGATCGGGGAATTGCTCCGGATCATAATTGCCAACCGGGGGCGGATTATTATTGGCAAACTCCCTAAAGCTACCGCCATTTTCATAGGCCTGGGCATAATATCTTCCCAAATCAATAAAACTGATATTATGGATTAGGCAGTTTTCATTGATATCGGCCATATATAAAAAGCTGCGGTCATCCTGATTGCTGATAACCGTATTAACATTAAGCAGGGTAATGCAAATTTCTTGTGATTGGGATACTCTATCTAAAAGGCTAAGAATATCTTCATTATCAATATTTTCGATAATTTCGGTGGCGGCAGTTTCTACCTGCCTTATTTTATAGTTGATATATAATTCTTCACTAAAAAAAGCCTGTACCAGCCAAGCCATAATTAAAAGGAAGGCAATCATCCCTAAAAAATAACTAAATATTTGCCAACGCAAGGAGTTCTGTTTTTTTATTTTTAGTTTTTTTAGAATATGCAAATTTTATACCTCGAAGCGATAGCCGACCCCACGCAAGGTTATAATTAAATCCCGATAAGGGCCTAAGCTATTGCGTAATAATTTAATATGGGTATCTAAGGTGCGATCGTCGCCAAAAAAATCATAGCCCCAAACGGCATTAATAATTTGATCACGGGTTAAGGCAATACCTTTATTTTGCACCAAATACAGCAATAAATCATATACTTTGGGCGATAAATCGGCACGCTGGCCATCGATATAAACAATGCGCCCGGCATTATCTATTTGCAAACCGCCAAAATTTAAAATATCCTTATTTACCATCGGTTGTTTGCTGCGGCGCATAATAGCATTAATGCGCAGCATTAATTCTCGTGGCGAAAAGGGTTTAACCAGATAATCATCGGCCAATAATTCAAAGCCATGGATTTTATCATATTCTTCGCTACGTGCCGATAAAAAGATAATAGGGATATCCTTAATCTTTTTAATTTCCCTACAGGCCGAAAAACCATCCAGTTCCGGCATCATAATATCCATAATAATCAGATCAAAATCCTGCTCGCGCACTTTTAAAACGGCGGCCATGCCATCGATAGCTTCACTAACCAAATAGCCCTCAAACTCGGCATATTTGCGAATTAAAGAACGTATTTTTTCCTCATCATCTACTATTAGAATATGGCCTTTATTTTCGGTATCCATAATTTCTCCTTATTTGCTTAGCGTAAAAGGACTTGAACCCATACGCCCTTATTTAGGCTAAGCAGGGACTAAGTTATTAGCAAAAAATTTTGCTTAAACTAATTTTAGGCTAAAGCAAAAATTTTTCTAGCCTAAATAAGGGGGCGAAGCAGTTTTGCGCCAAAATCAGGGGATAGATAGTGGACTTGACGGTGCTTTTCGTAGCAGCGCTACGGGAAGTGCCGGCAAGGCCGCTAGCTGCCGCTGATTTTGAGTGCAAAACCGTTTTGGTTCGAGTCTTTTTACGCTAACGTGGGCAAATAATTGCCCACGTTAAGCTAATCTATTTTTATTCGGGGAAGGATAATGCATCGGTGGTCATGGCATTTTCGGGTATAGTTTCTTGCATTAAAACATCAATGGTAAATTGCTCGCCACCTCGGGAATAGGTAATGGTTAATATTTGCCCGGCATCGGTTTCGGCCACAATATCTTGGATGGCAGTTGCGTCTTCAATCGGCGTATTATTGATGCTTACAATCCTATCGCCAACTTTAAGCCCTGCTCTTTGAGCATTAGAATCGTCCTCGATTTGTAATATATAAACGCCTAATTCATCAACTCTATAGCTCATGGCGGTTCTTTCATCGGCAATGGTTAAGAGCGATACGCCTAAAGCAACTCGGCCTCGGGCATAGCCATAATTAATCAAGTCATCGATAACGGTTTTAATATCATTAATCGGGATGGCAAAGCCTAAGCCTTCTACATCATCGCCGCCTTGTTTGGCAACTACAATGGCTACCAGCTCGCCATTTTGATTAAAGAGGCCGCCGCCGGAATTACCACCATTAATCGAGGCATCGGTTTGCAATACATTAAGGGTGCTTGTTTGGCCATTTTCTTCATTAAAGGTAATTTCTCTATCTAAAGAGGATATTACGCCACTGGTTACCGAGCCACCTAAATGGCCTAAGGGATTACCGATAACAATGGCCGGTTCGCCTAAGGTAAGGGCATCGCTATCGCCGATTTCGGCCGGGATTAAATTATCGGCTTCGATTTTAATAATGGCGATATCGGTTTGGGGATCGGTTGCTTGCAAGGTGGCATCATATACTTGGCCATCATAAAGGGTAACTTGAATGCTGGTAGTATCTTCGATTACATGGTTATTGGTGATAATATAGCCATCATTACTAATAATTACGCCCGATCCTGCGCCGGTAACCAAATAAGAGCTGGCACCAAAAAAGCTATTAAAGGTGGTTTCGCCTTCGGTCATAATTTCTACTACCGAGGGTGATGCTTTTAAGGCTACTTGCGAAACAATATTGGCCTGATCGCTATTGACTAAGGAATTGGTATTGTTTAGGCTAGTTTCGGGATTATTGTTTGGTTCTTGCAAAACGGTGGCAGGGGCTTCGGCAATGGCTTGTTGATCATTATCGGCTATATGAATGGCCAGCATCCCTCCACCAAAACCTAGCAGGCAGGCAAAGGTTAGGGTAATGGCAATAACGGCAGCCAGTGCTTTGCGGCTGATATTGATTCTTTTGGGTTTAGTTTTGGGGGGGCTGGAATTTTGCCAAGATACCGAGGCTTTTTCGGCAGGATTGGGGTTTTGAGTATTAGTTGTGGTTTTAGCGGTAGGCGGTGCATAGTAGTTGTGACCGGCTTGCCGATAACTGGATGTTACATTGCGGGGAATTGGCTGCTTTAGCTGCGGTATATTAGCAGCAGGTGGTATATGGTTATGATTGGGCTGAGTATCAGCAGCTATCGGGGTGGGATTTTCTTTATTTAGCGCTTCTTGATAGATGCTATCGGGGATATCAAAGTTTAATTCATCGCTAAGGGTTTGGGGCATGATTATGGTTTGGTTTTCTTTGGCTTCTGGTAATATTTCTTCATGAGGGATGTGTTCTTGATCTTGATTGGGTATTGTTTGATTTTCTTCATATATTGGTAATTCTTGATTATCTAAGTTATTTGGGATTTGGCTATCTTGGTTTATAATTTCCGGTTCGGTTAGGTGAGCATAATTATTATTTGTTTTATTATCATTCATTTTGAAGTCCTCCTTAAAAGTTAGCTTTTTGGCTTGCTATGTTTATAGTATAAATTAGCTATGTGATAATTATTTGAACAAAGCCTGAAAGCTTGGTTAATTTAAGGGGAAAATTTTAAGTAG
>CAYJBP010000046.1:12841-17033 GCA_964368605.1 uncultured Peptococcaceae bacterium
TTTTAGGGCTGTTTTGGCTGCGCCAAAAGCCGCCCTCTTCTGCTTTAGCTTCGCTAAAGCAGAACCTTTAATTCTTAAGACCTTGGGGCTCTGCCCCAAGCCCCGCAATTTTTTGTAAAAAATTGATTAAAACTTTATATTCCCCAATAATTTAAGCTACCTATTACCACAGCCTCCACCAAACCTTGCCAATTCGCATCCCAATATGCTCTATCCGCATCACTGTTTAAAAATAAATGCTCCAATAAAATACTCTCCGCTCCTTTGCGTAAATCTCGCTCCGGTAATGCTTCCGCATATCCTATGGGGGTAGTTGCTATACCACCAACCTCACGTAAAATATAATAGTAATCACGGCCTGTAGCAGGATCATCCTGCGAATAACGCTTGTATATGCCCATATCGCCAAAACCCTTTAATACATCATTGGCAATATGCCCCATTGCATCATACTCTGCCGCTATCGCATACTGCCAATCGCTATCGGCTCGCACCGAATTATAAAGTTGATAGCCCCGCCATGTGCCATCCGGCGAACCGTTTAAATGCGACGATAAACAATACTTAGCCTGCGATAAATATATCAAATCAACCTCGCCATGTACGGCATAAGGCGTAATATCACCGGATGGCACATCAATCTGACCCGGGAAATAATCGCCATCCCTGGTTAAGGCCACCTTTAGACCGTATTCGCTAAATAGCTCGGCCATATAAATGCCGGCCATCAAATTCTCGTTTTTCTCCAGATAATCGCCGGCCACTGCTCCGCTTTCATTACCGCCATGCCCGGGGTTGATAATAATATCATATACATCATCCGGCAACTCGCTTACTTGCTCCACACTTAGCCGCAAATAACCGTTTTCATTATAAAATTTATAATATAAATTGCTGCTATTACGGGTAATCGTATAACCGTCTAAATAAAAATCGTCGGCCGCCTGAACCCTTAAATCGGCAGCATAAATGCTATATGTGCCGTCCGATAAAGAAGGCATATATAAACCTTTATTGATAAATTTAGGATCATTGCTATAAACACGCTCATTATCTTTTAAAATTTGGACATTTTGGCCAAAGCCATCTAAAAAATCAAAATGGGCATTTTCGCCATATACATAAATTTGGGCCAATTTTGGCTCGGCCCAAATAATTGTTTCGCTTTTTAAACTGGTTGAGGGCACTATATAAAAAACCCAGCTGCCAAATAAAACAAAACTTAAAAACAGGGTTAAAAATATCAGTTTTAGTAGTTTAAGTATCTTCATATATATCCACCTAATTATTTATTTTATTTTTAATTAATTAAAGTTATTATAGCATATATGGGCTTAAAAATAAACAATATATTTTTTATTTTAACAAAACCTTTGTTTTTTCTTGTAAAATGATGTATAATAAATTGTCGGAAAATACTCTGGGAGGTTTTTATGAAAAAATTTACTTTAACTTTATTGCTTATAACTTGCTTAATACTCACTTTAACGGCTTGTGATCCTGCCGTTGATATCAATGCCATCACTACTATCAGCGAGGAAAAAATTGTTGATATCCCCTCCGGTAGCACCAGCGGCACCATCTCTACCTTGCTTTACGAGGCAGATTTAACCCCAAGCGATAGCGCCTTTAGAATTTATGCCAAGGATTCGGGTATCGATACCGCTTTGCAGGCCGGCCAATTTGCTTTTGCAGCCGGCGACTGGAGCTTAGTCCAAATTGGCGAGCTTTTAATCAGCGGCTCTAATGTGCGTAATGAAATAATCGTAACCATCCCCGAAGGGCTCACCGCCCTTAAAACCTTCGAGCGCTTTGTCGAGGCAGGTTGCGGCAGTATGGATAACTTTTTAAGCTATGCCGCAAGTGGCGATTTTAGCCAATATCCCTATATTCCTGCCCTCGAAACCATTATCGAGCCGGGTAATCGCCTGGATGGTTTCCTCTTTCCGGAAACCTACTATATCGACCCCAGCTGGAGCGAAGCCCAAATTATCGATACTATGCTTGCCCAATTTGCCACTATTTTTACCGACGAATGGCATGGTCAAGCGCAAGCTATGAATATGAGCGTTTACGAAATTATTACCCTAGCATCAATCATCGAAAAAGAGGCAGTAGTGCAAGAAGATCGTCCGATTATCTCCGGCGTTTTCCACAAAAGGCTGGGTATGGACATGCTTTTGCAATCTTGTGCCACCATTCAGTTTTTGCTGGGCGAGCCTAAAGTTGATTTATCCTATGATGATTTAGCCATCGATTCTCCCTACAATAGCTATACCAATGCCGGCCTACCGCCAGCGCCAATTGCTTGCCCCGGCAAGGCTTCTATCGAAGCCGCCCTTTATCCGGTCGAAACCGATTATCTTTATTTTAGAGCCCGCACCGACGGTTCGCATCGCTTTAGCGTAACCTATGAAGAGCATAATGCCAATCAACCCGGTGATCAATAATGGTAGCCGATTTAAAAAAAACTGCTAAACCAGAGCTTTTAGCCCCGGCCGGCGATTTTTTAAAATTACAAACAGCTTTTAGCTATGGTGCCGATGCCGTTTATGTAGGTGGCAGCGATTTTTCGTTGCGTGCCAAGGCCGGTAATTTTGATTTAGAACAATTGGCCGAGGCCGTCGCTTATAGCCATAAGCTGGGTAAAAAAATATACATAACAGTTAATATTTTTGCCCATAATGAGGATATTGACGGCCTAAGCCTTTTTCTCGAAAAGCTGGCTCAATTAGCTCCCGATGCCTTAATTATCAGCGATTTAGGGGTAATGGCTTTAGCGCAGGAAATTGCTCCCAATCTGGATATTCATATAAGTACCCAGGCTAATATTGTCAATTATAAGGCCGCTCAAGCTTGGGCAAAATTAGGGGCTAAGCGCCTAATTTTAGGCCGCGAGCTAGCCCTGCCGGCTTTGGCCGAAATAAGCCAAAGGGCAGGTATCGGTACGGAAATTTTTGTGCATGGTGCTATGTGTATGTCTTATTCGGGGCGTTGTTTATTAAGTAATTTTTTAACTGCCCGTGATGCCAACCGTGGCGATTGCTCGCAATCTTGTCGTTGGCAATATGTTTTAAGCGAAGAAAAACGCCCCGGCGAATTCTTCCCTCTCGACGAAGATGCCCGTGGCAGTTATATATTTAATAGTAAAGATTTATGTTTAATCAATTATTTGCCCCAAATTATTGCGGCCGGTATTCAATCTTTAAAAATAGAGGGGCGCAATAAAAGTGCCTATTATGTGGCCAATACGGTGCGCATTTATCGTCAGGCTCTAGATGCCGCCTTTGCTGCGCCTGATGCCTATCAGGTTAATCCGCTTTGGCAAGAGGAATTGGCAAAAATTAGCCATCGCGAGTATACCGAGGGCTTTATCAATGGGCCTATTGATTATGATGATCATCGCTATGATAACCCCAACCCAATCCGCGGCTATGATTTTGTGGCTATTGTACGCCAAATTGAGCAGAGCACTCTAATCATCGAGCAGCGCAATCATATTGCCTGCAATGATGATTTGGAACTATTATTGGCCGATAAAATTCTACCAATCAAGGTAAATGCCTTGGCTGATCTACAAGGCCAGCCTTTGCAGGTGGCAAATAAGCCAAAACAAATTGTCCGTTTAAGTTGCGATACCCAAAATCTTAGCTTAGCAGCATCTTTACCGCTAATTATCCGCCGCCGAATGCGTTAAAAAAGCAAAAGTTTTACTCAGTTTTTTGCCAAAAAATTGCAGGGGTATTGGCCTAGCTGGGTTTAGCTAAAGCTAACCCACAGCTAATGCACGTAGCTAGTACTCAAAATCAAAGATTTTGGCACTAGCTCAGGGGGCAGCGCCCTCAAGGTATTATTAAATTTGCCAAAACAAAACTGAAAAGCCAAAAAATCTTCTCTTACGACAAAACCAAAACTAAGCAATAATATTTGGCAAATTTAAGCTGCCATCTTTCTCGTTTTACGAGAAAAATAAAGTGCTTTTAAAACCCGGGCAAATATTATTGATGATTTATTAATTAACCCTTGACAAGTCACTTTATATTTGTTATAATAACTGAGGTACATAGGGGTATGGCTCAATTGGTAGAGTAGTGGACTCCAAATCCATTGGTTGAGGGTTCAAGTCCTTCTGCCCCTGCCATAATTAACCACCGAAAAAGATGTCATCGGCAGAAAATGCCGATGACATCGG
>CAYJBP010000047.1:0-16891 GCA_964368605.1 uncultured Peptococcaceae bacterium
GCAGGATGCCGGCTAACGGCCGGTGGGGGCAACCCTAAGGATAGTGCCACAGAAATAAACCGCCTGTGCCGGGCTTTTGCCTGCATAGGTAAGGGTGGAACGGTGCGGTAAGAGCGCACCGGCAGCCGAGAGATCGGTTGGCCAGGTAAACCCCATCCGGTGCAAGATTAATACAAAGGCTTAAGTTTAACTTAAAGAGGCTGCTCGCTTCGCCTTTAATTAAAGTTGCTCAAGCTTATTGGCAACAATAAGCGTAGATAGATGTTCATCCCCGACAGAACCCGGCTTACAGGCTTGCTCGGCCTAAAAAGTATAATTTATGGAGGCTATTATGACAGCTACACTAGAAAGTTTATCCCAAAGAATGCAAGAGTATGTAAAGATGGAAGACGAATTGGCATTTGATGTTTTTGTTGCATATTATCAGGATTTAGTTACTTTTTTGCAAGCCGAATATCAAAACCTAAATACCGAACAATTAATCGAAACCGAGGCCATTTGTAATATTGTGGCTGCCAATGCCCAAAACCGTGCCTTAACTAAAAATGATCAGCGTAAAAAATTCCAAAAAATGGCCGAAAAAGGGGCATTCTGGCAAAAAGCCATTCATGCTAATCTTAAAAAGCAAGGCTTTAGCGATGAAGAATTGCAAGAAAAAGTAGAAAGGCTTTGGGAATAATGCGTCTGCGCACTTTGCCCGGCTCTAAAGAGCAAATTGCAGCTCATAGCCTGCTAACTGTGGCCTATAATCAGTTGCCGCCTACAGGCTGGCATCAAAAATTTGCCGCCAGCCAACCCATACACTTAGAAATTGGCATGGGCCGTGGCCGTTTTATTACCGGCCTTACCCGTGCCAATCCACATATCAATTATATTGGCTTAGAAGTAAAAGCCGAGGTTATCTTAACCGCAATCGAGCGCTTAGCAGGGCAAACCCCTCCTAATTTGCTTTTTTTGCATGGTGGGGCGGATAATTTAGCCGAGCTTTTGCCGGCCAATTCTATAGAGCAAATCTATTTACTATTTTCCGATCCTTGGCCAAAAAAGCGTCATCATAAGCGGCGCTTAACGGACAAACGTTTTTTAGATCAGTATGCCCAAGTTTTAGGTCAAAATGGGCGCTTAATCTTTAAAACCGATGGCGAGGAATTTTTTGCTTGGTCGAGGGAATCTTTTTGCGAAAACGGCTGGCAAATCCTCGAGGAAAGCCATGATTATGCCTTAGCCGAAAACGAAATTATCAGCGAATACGAAAATCGTTTTCGTCAAAAAGGGCAACCAATTTTTTATGCTCTTTTAGCTCCACCTAAAGTTGCGGCAAACCTAAATCAGGAAGTTTAAGGAGAGTTAAAATGGAATATATAAGTACGCGCGATATTGCAGCTACACCTTGCCATGCGGCGCAAGCCATTATTGCCGGTATTGCTTCGGATGGTGGACTTTATGTGCCCAAAAAATTTCCGACTTATGATTTGGCAAAGCTTAAAAATAATGATTATTTAGGCCTGGCCAAAGATATTTTTGGCCTCTATTTAAGCGATTTTAGTGAGGAGCAAATCGAGGCTATTGTTAAGGCAGCCTATCCTAAAAGTGCCTTTGGCCAAGACATTGCACCTGTTCAAAAAGTTGGGGATTTTTATTTACTAGAGCTATTCCATGGGCCAACAGCCGCCTTTAAAGATATGGCCTTGCAGGCCTTGCCTCATTTATTAACAACATCAATGAGTTTAACAGGCCAAAAAGACGATGTAGTAATATTAGTGGCTACCTCAGGCGATACCGGTAAGGCCGCCTTAGAGGGCTTTTGCGATGTTGAGCATTGCTCGATTATCGTCTTTTACCCGGCCGATGGCGTTAGCGAAATCCAAGAGAAGCAAATGCTAACCACCGGCGGCCAAAATACCACAATTATTGCCGTAAAAGGCAATTTTGATGATTGCCAAACTGCGGTTAAGCAGGTATTTGCCGATCAGGAATTGGCCAAAAAGATGGCTAATCATCATTTAAGTTTTTCTTCGGCCAATTCCATTAATTTTGGCCGTTTGTTGCCACAAATAGTATACTATTTTGATGCGTATCGTCAATTATGCATCAAGCATGATTTGCCCTTGGGCGAGGCCATTGATGTGGCCGTGCCTACCGGCAATTTTGGCAATATTTTGGCTGCCTTTTATGCCAAGCAAATGGGGCTGCCAATTGCTAATTTAATTTGCGCTTCCAATAGCAATGATGTGCTGGCAGATGCCATTAGTAGTGGTGTTTATAATCGTAAGCGTCCTTTTTATCAAACGGCCAGCCCTTCGATGGATATTTTGGTATCCAGTAATTTCGAGCGTTTTCTATACGAAATTTATGGCCGTGATGCCGCCCTAACCGCTACTGCTATGCAAAAATTAAATAGCGAAGGTCAATTTATAATCGAGGCCGAAATTTGTCAAAAAATGCAGGCTTTAATTTATGGCGGTAAGGCCGATGATAGCCAAGCGGCCGCCACTATTAAGGATATTTATGATAAGCATAATTATGTTTTAGATCCGCATACGGCGGTTGGCTATTATGTAGCGCAGGACTATCAAGATAAAACGGCTGTTAAAAGGCCGCTTGTTTTGGCTTCTACTGCCAGCCCCTATAAATTTGCACCGGCGGTGCTTAAGGCTTTGGCTATCGATTATCAAGGTTTAAATGCGGCCGAGCAATTAGAATTGTTAGCGCAAAAAACCGTCACAAATATACCTAATTCTTTAGCAAAAATAAATAATTTGCCACAAAGGGTAAAGACTACTATTAATAAAGAAGAAATTGCCGCAATGGTGGCCAAAGTTTTGGAGCTAAAATAATGAAAGAAACTTATCAGGACTTGCTTGCACAAAT
Source organism: uncultured Peptococcaceae bacterium (assembly GCA_964368605.1). GTDB lineage: Bacteria > Bacillota > Dehalobacteriia > UBA4068 > UBA4068 > CAYJBP01. The sequence goes on from CAYJBP010000047.1 coordinate 2,872, forward strand.
CGATATGGCCAATTTGCCGCAGCATATTGGTGTGATTATGGATGGCAATGGCCGCTGGGCCAAGGCACGTGGTCAAGCGCGCTCATTTGGGCATAAAGCAGGCGCGGAGGCTATGCGTCGCCTGGTAGAAATTTGCCGCGAAATTGGCATTAAAAGCCTAAGTGTTTATGCTTTTTCTACCGAAAACTGGCGCCGTCCGGAAGGCGAAATTGATTTTTTAATGCGTCTTTTGGCGCAATATTTAAAGCAAGAATTACCGCTTTTGATGGAACAAAATATCCGCCTAAACGGGCTGGGTGATTGGTCGGCTTTGCCTAAGCCGATTCAAGATGCTTATGCCCAAATGCAGGCTGCTACCGAAAAAAATGCAGCGATGACTTTAAACTTAGCGGTAAATTATGGTTCGCAGCAAGAAATTTTGCGAGCCATGCAATCTATTTACAGCGATATTGCCGCCCAAAAACTAAGCATAGACCAGCTAAACGAAGATTTGCTGGCCTCTAGGCTGGATACAGGCGGCCAACCTACCTTGGATTTAATTATTCGGCCTTCGGGCGAGCAGCGCCTCAGCAATTTTATGCTCTGGCAGGCCGCCTATGCCGAGTTTATTTTCTTAGATATACTTTGGCCTGATTTTGGTAAAAGGGAGCTTTTAGCTGCGATAATTGAATATCAAAGCCGCAATCGCCGTTTTGGTGGCTTGGGTTAAATTTTTAAAATTAAATTAACCTAACTGCATCATTAAAGTTAATCTATCAAGCTATGGGCATTTTTTAGCAAGAGTATATTATAATTAAGTTGTCGTAAAAAGCCGATAATTTCGATTGTTTTAAGGAGGTTATTCTATGCTTACCAGAATTATCACCGCGCTGATCGGTATTCCTATTCTGCTGGGTCTTTGCTATTATGGTTCTTGGCCACTTTTGCTGGTAGTTATGTGCCTAGCAGGTCTTTGCGCCTATGAGCTAAATCAAATGCTTAAGGCTAAGCAATTTGAGGTTTTTAGCGGCTTAAATATTTGTTTAGCGGTGCTTATAGCAGGTGCTTTAGGCTTTGGTAATAGCCCTGTTTGGCTTTGGGCACTGCTTAAAATCATTACCCTGGGCTTTTATCTGTTTTTGGGTCATTATAATAAAACTTCCCTAAAACAGGCATTTATGCAGGCGATTGGCATAATTTATATAGGGGTGGGCTTTGGTGCTTTGGCTTCTTTGCGCTTAAGCGATAGCTTTACTCTAATTTTGCTGGCCTTTTTAATTGTTTGGCTTACCGATAGCGCCGCCTATTTTGTGGGTAGTGCCATTGGCAAACATAAAATGGCGCCTACTATTAGCCCCAATAAATCCTGGGAAGGCTTTTTTGGTGGCCTAATTGCCGCTTTAATTGTGGCCGGCATTTATATGATAACTGTTTTAGATTTGCCTTTTTACCAGGCCTTTTTGCTAGCAGCATTCTTTTCGGTATTAGGGCAGCTGGGCGATTTGGCCGAATCGGCCATTAAACGTTATTGTGGGGTTAAAGATTCGGGCAGCCTCATCCCCGGCCATGGTGGGGTTTTCGATCGCTTTGATAGTGTAATTTTAGTTGCACCTTTTATGCATTTGTTTTTGATATGGTGGTTAGCCTCGCCGATATAATCCGAGCCCACCTTGGCGGGGATTTTTGTCCACCTAGCTGCGTTGCGCCTCCTAGGCAGGCAACCAGACTATTGCTTGGGCTGGTAGTGACGTATGAAGCCGGCAAACTGGGATAAAAATGGATTCGGATTATATCGGAGAGGCTAGCGTAAAAAAACGGTTTTGCACTCAAAATCAGCGGTAGCTAAAGGCCAGGTTGGGCGAATAAATAGCCGTTGTGCAGGTAGCGCAGCTAAACTAAAATCGAGGTGATCCCATGTTCAAACAGGATACAGAAACCCTGCGTCGCTATCTGATAATGGCGGCATTGGTACTGGTTTTACTGGTTATTGCCATTTTGCTTTATAGCTATGCGCCGTCTTTATTTAGCGATGTCTTGAGCTTTTTGGGGCTGGTGCTTTTTCCCTTTGCCATTGCTTGGCTGGCGGCGATTTTTACCAGGCCGATGATTAATTGGTTATGCAAAAGCCTGCGCTTTAGCCGCAGTGCGGCCGTTGTTTTTATGATGCTAATTTGTCTGGCCGCCTTAGGGGGGCTGGTTACGATGCTAACTTTGGTTATTGTTGATGTGGTGGGCGATTTGCGCCTTTATTTTAGCGATACCAATAATGCCGTGATGGATGTAGTGCATCAAATTCAGGATATTTACGGACGCCTTAATATGGATTTCGAGCAGCTGCAATCGATGCTTAGTCGGGTTGGCGAATTTTTGGGTCAATATGCCGGCGATAGTGTTAGTGCGGTTTGGGATATTGCCAAGGCCACGCCCACCTATTTTTTGCTTATAATAGTAGCTTTGGTGGCGATTTTTTACTGGTGCCGCGACGAGGAAGTGGTAAAACGTTTGCTGGTAACGCCTTTTTCGGCAGCTAAACGCAAAGAAATTCTCCGCACCTATGATTCTATTTCGCAGGTTTTGGGTAATTATTTACGGGCGCAATTGTTTTTGGTAACAATCTCGATTATAATTTGCATAGCGGGGCTAAGCATTTTAAGGCTGGAAAATAGTATAACAATGGGCTTTTTAGCAGGTAGTTTAGATGTAATCCCTATGTTGGGGCCGGGCACAATTCTTATTCCTTGGGCGGTTTGGCTTTTGCTAACCGGCGAGTATTTGGCCTGCTTGGGGCTAATTGTGGTTTTCTTTAGTGTAATCTTGATTCGTAACTTAATTCAGCCTAAAATTTTAAGTGATAGCATGGGCGTACATCCTTTATTGATGTTGGCCTCATTATTTATCGGCATGCGCCTATTTGGGGCGGTTGGTTTAATTATCGGGCCGGTTGGTGTATCTTTGGCGCAAGTTTTGTATCGCGAAAAGCGCAAGCATAGCAAAAAAACGCCACCACCCACAGCGCCGCCACCTAATTTGCCGCCATCGGGAGGAAATTGATGAAAAAAATAGCAATTTTGGGTTCAACAGGTTCAATCGGTACCCAAACTTTAGATATTTGCCGTTGGTTTAAAGATGACTTGCAGGTTATCGCGCTGGCGGCCGGTAATAATTGGCAATTGTTGGCGGAGCAGGCCTTGGAATTTAGACCGCAAGTGGTAGCTTTGGCCGCCAATCAACATTATCAGGACTTAAAGCAGGCCTTAAGCGGCACGGATATCGAGATTATCTGTGGCGAGCAGGCGGCCGAACAGGTGGCTGAGCTAAGCAATATTGATAGCGTGGTGGCCGCCATTGTAGGGTTGCAGGGTTTACCTGCTGTTTTGGCTGCGATTACTGCTAATCATGAGCTTATCTTGGCCAATAAAGAGGCCTTGGTAGCCGGCGGATTTTTAACAATGCCGCTGGCTAAAAAGCATAATTGTGCGATTATCCCTGCCGATAGCGAACATTCGGCCATATATCAATGCCTGCTGGGCGAAAGGGATGCCAAGCGGCTGATTTTAACGGCCAGTGGCGGTTCTTTGCGCCATAAAAGCCTGGCAGAGCTAGCTACGGTTACGGTAGCCGATGCCCTTAATCATCCTAATTGGAGCATGGGCAATAAAATTACCATTGATAGCGCCTCGATGGTTAATAAGGGCTTGGAAATTATTGAGGCGCATTGGCTTTTTGGTTTTGATTATCAGCAAATCGAGGTGCTTATTCATCCCGAAAGCATTGTTCATTCACTGGTTTTATTTGGTGATGGCGCAGTTAAAGGGCTGCTATCGCCGCCGGATATGCGCCTTACTTTGCAATATGCCTTGCTTTTGCCCAAGCGGCCGAATAATCCTGTGCCAACACTTGATTTGGCTAAAATCGGCAGCCTAAACTTCGAAAAACCCGACTTTGAGCGCTTTAAGGCCTTAAAGCTGGCCTATCAGGCAGGGCAGGCCGGCAATAGCCATACCATCGCCTATAATGCCGCCAACGAGGTGTTGGCTGCTGCTTTTTTAAAGGGTAGGATTAAGTTTCCGCTAATTGGCGACGGCCTAGAGCAGGTATTATGCCAGCATCAAGGCGAAAAGGTGCAAACTGCCGAGGATATTTTTGCCCTGGATAAGCAAATTAGAGCAATAACCGATAAATTTGTGGCGCTAGCAGGTAATAGTTGATTTAGTAGCGAAGTTAACAGATTAGACTGATTTAAAGGGGGAAATGATTTGTCGGCTTTAACAACGGCCTTGGCCGTAATTATTGTGTTTGGGGTTTTGATAATCTCGCATGAACTTGGGCATTTTTTGACAGCTAAGTTGTTTAAGGTTTATGTCCATGATTTTAGTATAGGTTTAGGGCCTAAAATTCTTGATTTTAAGCGTAAGGAAACCGCATATACCTTACGCCTTTTGCCGATTGGCGGCATGGTGCGGATGATGGGCGAGGATGAGGAGGATGGCGATCCCGATGATCCACGCTCCTTTAATAAGAAAAAGATTTGGCAGCGGATTTTAATTATTTTTAATGGTCCACTTTTTAATTTTGTGGCGGCCTTAATTATATTTGTGATTAGCTATATGGTAATTGGCGTGGTGGTAGAGGCCTCCGATACCAGCGTTTTAGGTACTATTATCCCCTCTACCCCGGCCGATGAAGCAGGGCTTTTGCCCGGGGACGAAATTATTAGCATCAATGGTGTTGAAGTTAATGATTGGAGCGGTATAACCCCGGCCATTCAAACCTGGGATGAAGCAAGCGGCCTGATGCCCTTAATGATTATCCGCGATGGCCAGCAAAAAGAAGTATTGCTTACCCCAAGCTTTGACGGCGAGCGTTATACAATTGGCATCACCCCGGAATATATGCGTGAACGGCTGGGCTTTTTTCAATCAATAAGCCTAGGTTTTGAAACAACTTATATGATGACGGTGGAAATTTTCAAGGCCATTGGTATGATGTTTAGCGGCGAAATCGAGCCGGAATTGGCCGGGCCGGTGGGCATTGTTGATATTATCGGCGATTCTGCCCGTAGCGGCATGAGCTATTTGCTAAGCCTGGCGGCTATGCTGTGCGTAAATGTGGGCATTGTTAATCTAATGCCTTTGCCGGCTTTGGATGGCAGCCGCATTGTATTTTTGATTATCGAAGGTTTGCGAGGCAAGCCAATTAATCGCGAAAAGGAAGGCCTAATCCATTTTATTGGCTTTGCCTTATTATTAGCCCTGGTAGTAGTGGTTACATTCAATGATATTAGGAGATTATTAGGGTGAGCGAATTTTTAGCCTTAAGGCGCAAAACCAGGCAACTTAAAATTGGCGATATTAAAATAGGTGGCGATGCGCCGATTAGCATTCAATCGATGGCTAATACCAAAACCTCGGATATTGCGAGCACTTTGGCGCAAATTGAATCATTAAAGGCGGCCGGTTGCGATATTATGCGCCTGGCCATTGCCGATATGGACGATGCGCTGGCCTTAAAGCAAATTTGCAAAGCTAAAATTATGCCCTTGGTGGCCGATATCCATTTTGATTATCGGCTGGCCTTGGCGGCGATTGAGGGTGGCATTGATGCGCTGCGCTTAAATCCCGGCAATATCACAAACCCAGCTAAAGTGGCCGAAATTGTGGCCGCAGCTAAAGCCAAGGGGCTGCCGATTAGGATTGGTGTAAATGGCGGCTCTTTGCCTAATGACTTAATCGAAAAATACGGCGGCATCACTGCTAAAGGCCTGGTGGAGGCCGCTGGCAGGCATATTGAGATATTAGAAGATAAGGGCTTTTTTGATATTAAAATTTCCCTTAAAGCCAGCCATTTGCCGTTGATGGTGGCGGCTTATCGGCAAATGGCCAAGCTTTGCGATTATCCCTTGCATATTGGCGTTACCGAGGCCGGTTTGCCCGGCAAGGGTAGTATTAAATCGGCCTTGGGCATTGGCATTCTTTTGGCCGAGGGTATCGGCGATACGCTGCGGGTTTCTTTAACCGGCAACCCCTTGCCCGAGGTGGTTTTGGCCAAGGATATTTTAGCGATGTTGGAATTAAAAGAAGGTGGCAGCGAAATTATCGCTTGCCCTACCTGCGGTCGAACCGCTATTGATGTGGCTAAAATGGCCGCCCAAGCCGAGCAGCGTTTGGCCAAGCTTGATTTGGCCAAGCCGCTAAAAGTTGCGGTGATGGGCTGCGCCGTAAATGGGCCGGGCGAGGCCAAGGCGGCCGATATTGGCATAGCCGGCGGCAAAGGACGAGGGCTATTGTTCGTAAAAGGGGAAGTTATCGGCCATTATCCCGAGGCGGAATTATTAGATGCTTTGTTTAAACAAATAAAAATTTTAAATAGTAATGATTAAGGAGGAAGTTTTATGCGCATGAGCCAAATCTATGCCCCCACTTTAAGAGAAACCCCGGCCGAGGCCGAGATTATCAGCCATCAGCTGCTGCTAAAGGCAGGGATGATTCATAAAGTGGCGGCCGGTATTTATACCTATTTGCCCCTTGGTTGGAAGGTTATGAAAAATATTATGAATATAATCAGGGAGGAAATGGACGATGCCGGCGGCCAGGAATTATTTTTGCCTACCGTTCATCCGGCCGAAATGTGGCAGGAAAGCGGACGCTGGCAAATTTATGGAGCCGAGCTATGGCGGGTTAAAGATCGTCATAATCGTGATTTTTGCCTAGCCCCCACCCATGAGGAGGCCATTACTACCCATATTCGCAATGATATTCGTTCTTATAAGCAATTACCCCAGCTACCCTATCAAATTCAAACTAAGTTTAGGGATGAGCGCCGCCCTCGTTTTGGCCTAATGCGCGGCAGGGAATTTATTATGAAGGACATGTATTCCTTCGATCGTGATAAGGAAAGCTTAGATAAAACCTATCAAATTATGTATCAGGCTTATAGCAATGTTTTTAGGCGGATGGGTCTTGATTTTCGTGCTGTAGAGGCCGATAGCGGGGCTATTGGTGGTAAGGGCAGCCATGAATTTATGGCTTTGGCGCAGGCCGGCGAAAGTATGATTATTTTTTGCCCTTCCTGCACTTATGCTGCTACCGACGAAATTGCCGCCGCAAAGCCACAGCCTACAGGCTTAGACGAGGCCAAAAAGCCGCTGGAAGAAGTTTATACCCCCGATTGCAAAACGGTAGAAGATGTGGCTAAATTTTTAGGCGTGCCTTCAGATCGTATGGTTAAAAGCATGTGCTATAAAGCCACCTATATGGACGGCAAAGAGGAAATATTGCTGGTGCTATTACGGGGCGATCGCCAGGTAAACGAAATTAAGCTTAAAAATGCTATCGATTGCCTGGAAGTAATTTTTGCCACCGATGAGGAAACCAGATCTATTGGTTTAGAGCCTGGTTACTGTGGCCCTGTTGGCTTAAAAGAGGGCATTAGAGTAATTGCCGATACCGAGGTTCCGCAAATGGTTAACCATGAATGTGGCGGCGGCAGGCTTAGTTATCATTATATCAATGTTAATTGCGGCATTGATTATAATGTAGATTTAGTTACAGATTTAGCTTTAGTAGAAAAAGGCCATATTTGCCCGGAATGCGGTGCTATTTTGGATGGCATGCGTGGCATCGAGGTTGGCCAAATTTTTAAATTGCAAACTAAATACAGTTCGGTTTTGGGTGCTCGTTTCTTGGACGAAAAAGGCGAAGAACATGATATGGTAATGGGCTGCTATGGCATTGGTGTAGGCCGCACAATGGGTGCGATTATCGAGCAGCATCATGATCAATACGGTATTATTTGGCCGATGGCAATAGCACCGTATCAGGTAAGCATCGTGCCTGTTAACGATAAAGATGAGGCCTTGGTAGCGGCTGCCGAACAGCTTTATGCCGATTTAAAGAAAAAGCGGATAGCAGTGGTTATCGACGACCGTCGCGAGCGGCCTGGTGTTAAGTTTAATGATGCCGATTTGCTGGGTTTTCCTTTACGAGTTACCGTTGGCAAAAAGTATCATAGCGATGGCTTGGTAGAGCTAAAAGTTCGTGCCAGCGGCCAAATGGAGGAAATTGTCCTGGAACAAGTGGGCGAGCGTATTTGTGCATTAATCGAAGAATTAACTATTAAATAGTATTAAAACTTAATGAATACGGAGGAATTAAAATGCCTATTTATAATTTTATGGATAAAAAACCCCAAATTGCCGATGATGTTTTTATTGCCGAAACAGCAGTTATCATAGGCGATGTTACTATTGGCAGCGGTTCCAGTATTTGGTATGGCACTGTTTTGCGTGGCGATATTGCCCCCATTGTGGTTGGTAAAAATGTTAGTATTCAGGAAAATTCGGTGGTTCATGTCGATCAAAATTTGGGCTGCTATATCGGCGATAATGTAACGATTGGCCATGGAGCTATCGTTCATGCGGCTACTATCGAGGATAATTGTTTAATCGGCATGGGCGCTATTGTGCTGGATGATGCCCGAGTTGGCAAGGGTTCTTTGGTTGGGGCAAGCTCTTTGGTTCCGCCTAAAAAGCAAATTCCGCCGCAAAGCCAGGTTATGGGTGCGCCATGCGCCATCAAAAAGCAATTAACAGACGAGGCTGAGCAGGGTTTTATCAAGCATGCTATGGGCTATGTAGAGCTTGCTGCCCAGTATTTAAAGGAGAGAAATAATGAGCGATAAAAAAGATTTTAGAAATACCATGCCCAGCACCGCCCAGGAAAAAAGCCAGGCCTTGGATGCGGCCTTGGCCAGAATCGAAAAAGATTTTGGTAAAGGGTCGGTGATGTTTTTGGGCAAATCCGATGTCCAACCTATCGATGTTATTCCTACCGGCTCTTTGGCCTTGGATATAGCGCTTGGGGTGGGCGGTGTGCCACGTGGCCGTGTGGTTGAGGTTTTTGGCCCCGAGTCGTCCGGTAAAACCACGGTGGCCTTACATATTGTGGCCGAGGCACAAAAAAATGGCGGCAAGGCGGCCTTTATCGATGTAGAGCATGCCTTAGACCCTATCTATGCAGCCAATTTGGGCGTAGATATCAATGAATTAATTGTATCTCAGCCCGATACCGGCGAAGATGCCTTAGCCATTGCCGATGCTTTGGTGCGCTCTAGCGCCCTCGACTTGATAATTGTGGACTCGGTGGCAGCCCTAGTACCTCGTGCCGAGCTAGAAGGCGAGATGGGCGATTCGCATGTAGGTTTGCAGGCACGTTTAATGTCGCAGGCTTTGCGTAAATTAACGGGTACTACCAATAAAACTAATACCTGCTTGGTATTTATCAATCAAATTCGTGAAAAAATCGGGGTAATGTTTGGCAATCCCGAAACCACAACCGGCGGCCGTGCCTTAAAGTTCTATTCTTCGGTGCGTTTGGAAGTGCGCCGTGGTGAGGTTATCAAAAACGGTACAGAAATGGTAGGTAATCGTACAAAAGTTAAGGTGGCAAAAAACAAAGTAGCGCCGCCGTTTAAGGTTGCCGAATTTGATATTATTTATGGCGAAGGCATATCCAAAGAGGGTAATATAGTGGATATAGGTGTAGATTTGCAAATTGTGCAAAAGGCCGGTGCCTGGTATAGCTATAATGAAGAGCGAATTGGCCAAGGCCGTGAAAATGCAAAAAAATATTTGGCCGAAAACCCCGAAATTATGGCCGAAATTGAAACTTTAATCCGTGAAAAAGCCCAAGGCTTAACGATGATATCGGTAGGCAAGGCAACGGAAAATCAGCCCGAGTGAGCGTCTATAAAGTAAAAAGGTCTAGCTTAGCCCCCGGTTTTGAGCCGGCATTGGCCAAGGCTATGGCCTTTTTGGCCAAAAGGGAGTATGCTGCCGAGCAAATTCGTAATAAGTTAAAGGATTTAGAGGCAGCCGATGATGATATAGAGCAGGTAATTAGCTATTTGCAGGCCAAAGGCTATCAGGATGATCGGCGTTTTGGCGAAATTCATATTCGCAGCCGCCTAAACTTTAATCCCCGTGGTCGTTTTATGGTTAAGCAAGAGCTAAAGAATTTTGGCCTAGATGGGCAATTAATCGAGCAATTAATCGAGGAGCAGTATCCGCCGCTTTTAGAGCAGCAAGTTTTAGCCAAATTTTTGGCTAAAGATATGGCAAAGCTAAAAGCATTACCGCAAGAAAGCTTTGATGATAAAAAGGCTTATCAAAAGCAATTTTATAAAATAGCTCGTAAAGCAGCGGCTAAAGGATTTAATCAAGATGGCATCTTTAGCATCCTTGGTTCGGATGAGGAATAATATTATACTTTAAAGAGGCTATTGCCTTAACTACTTTTTTAAAGTTTTAATCAATTTTTTACAAAAAATTGCGGGGGTATTGGGGGCAGCGCCCCCAAGGTCTTAAACAGGCGCTCAAAACAGCCCGCAATATGCAAAAAGGGGGGGCTGTCGCAAATAGTTTCATGCGATAGCCCCTCTTTTTTTAATCAGCATCTGCCCTTTAGGCGGTGGCAATTGTCTTAAAAATAAGCAGATTATACCTCGATAATAGACCCGGGCTGTAAATGGGCAGCTAAATAATGTGCCGGATCGCTACTTATAATCGCTTTAATTTGCGCCTGCCCTTGGCCGCAGGGGCTAATCAATAACTTGCAGCCCTGATAATCATATTCACGGCAAGCCTGTAAATTGGCATCCTGTTTAAAAACCATCTCTTCCGGAATAATACTCCACAGCATTGTCAGCCCCCCCCTTAATGCACTTTGGGTGGCTCATTGCCTAATTCCTTATTATTGGCAATTTGCTCCTTTAGCCAGCTTAAAGCCTGGCCTAGCCCACCTACTTTGTCGATTAAGCCAATATCAACCGCACCTTGCCCCACCACTATAGTGCCCACATCGCGTGCCAGTTCGCCGGTGGTCATCATCAAATCCCTAAACTTATTGGCGCTTACCTGCGAATGTTCCACCACAAAGCTAATTACCCTTTCTTGCATTCTTTCCAGATAATCAAAGCTTTGCTGCACACCAACTACCATGCCGGTTAGGCGAATAGGATGAATTGTCATCGTGGCGGTAGGGGCGATAAAAGAACAATCGGCAGCTACCGCTATGGGAACACCGATTGAATGGCCGCCGCCTAATACCAAAGATACCGTCGGCTTATTTAAAGAAGCTATCATCTCGGCAATGGCAAGCCCGGCCTCTACATCGCCGCCCACCGTATTGAGGATGACGATTAAACCCTCGATTTCATCGCTTTGCTCAACTGCCACCAATTGCGGGATTAAATGCTCGTATTTGGTGGCTTTATTTTGGCTGGGCATTACTAAATGACCTTCTACCTGGCCTATTACTGTTATAACATGAATATTGCTAAGTGGCTTAGGCAGGCTTAATTCGCCAAAATCATTTAAATTGGCGGCATCATTTTGATTGCTATCTTCGTCTTGCTCGGTGGGCATTAAATCGGGGTTAACCTCGTTATTTAAACAGGCTGCGGTGGTAATTGGCGCTAAAAATTGCTTATTATTCATCATAAACCTCCTTTATTAATTGAGGCTTATTTAAAAATAGCCTCCCTTTTTAAATGATTAAAAAGGGAGGCTCAATTGCTCTATACCTCGGTGATAATCGGTAGAATAATCGGCCTGCGGCCGGTGCGCTCTTGTAAAAAGCGGGTTAAAGTCATTCTTACCTGATTGACCAAATCATAGGTGCTGCCATCGGTCAATTTTTCCGGGGTGCATAGGGCTGTTACTTTTTGTTTAGCCTCGGTTATAATATGCTCATATTCTTTCTCAAATATGAATCCCCGTGAAAAAATTTCCGGTCCGGCCAAAATTCTTGCTTCTTTGCGACGAGTAAAGACCATATGCACCAATAAAATGCCGCTTTCCGACAAAATTCTTCTTTCTTTTAAAACGGTATTGCCAACATCGCCCACACCTAAGCCATCGATTAAAATGCGGCCGGCCGGCACAGTGCCATTAATGCGTCCCCGACGGCGGCTAATCTCTAATACTTGGCCATTTTCCAGAACAAAGGTATTTTCTTCGGGCATGCCTAAGCTTTGCGCTAATGCGGCATGCTTATAAAGCATCCGATATTCGCCATGCACCGGCATAAAGAATTTGGGCTGAATAATATTTTGCATCAGTTTTAATTCTTCACGGCCGGCATGGCCGCTAACATGAATACCGGCCTCGCGCTCGTAAATTACGGTGGCATTTAGGCGGAATAATTTGTCGATAACATGCCCTACCAGGCGTTCGTTGCCGGGGATAGGCGCTGCGGAAATTATTACCGTATCGCCTTGCATAATATGCACCTGGCGATGCTCGGCATTGGCCATACGGGTAAGCCCGGCCAATTGCTCGCCTTGTGAGCCGGTAGTTACTATCACTACCTCATTAGCCGGCAGATGATTAATTTTATCGATATCCACCTGTAAATGGCTGGGGAATTGCAAATAGCCAAGCTCGGAGGCTACAGAGGTAACATGCTGCATGCCACGGCCAACAACGGCCACTTTACGGCCCAAGCGTTCGGCCGCCCAGATAACCTGCTGAATACGATGCACATTAGAGGCAAATGATGTTACAATAATCCGCCCTTCGGCCTTGGCAAATAATTTGTCAAAAACATCGCCAACGGTTCTTTCCGAGGGGGTAAAGCCGGATTTTTCTACATTGGTGCTATCGGCCAAAAATAGCAATACGCCTTTTTCGCCTAATTGGGAAAGGCGGCCAAAATCCATCATTTCATTATCGATGGGGGATAGGTCGATTTTAAAATCGCTGGCGAATAAAACTATGCCTACCGGGGTATGAATGGCTAAGGCAAAGCAATCGGGAATACTATGGGTAACATGGATAAATTCTACCTTAAAAGGGCCAATATTGATGGTTTGGCGTGGTTTTACCACAGTTAATTTGGCATTAACGCGGCGCTCGGACAATTTATCTTTTAAAAGGCCTAAGGTAAAGGCCGAGCCATAAACGGGGGCATCCACATCACGCAGCACATAGGGCATGGCGCCAATATGGTCTTCGTGGCCATGGCTTAGGATATAGCCTAAAAGCTTATCTTTATTTTCCACCAAATAGCTATAATCGGGGATAACCATGTCGATACCCAGCAAATCGTCTTCGGGGAACATTATGCCGGCATCTACCACAATCATTTGCTCGCCGTATTGGATAACCGTCATGTTTTTGCCTACTTCGCCTAAGCCGCCTAAGGGGATAATTTTAAGTTTAAACTCGCGCGAGGACGAAAGAGTAGACGAGGCCAAAGCCCGATTAGGAGTATTTTGGGCTAGCGGATTGCTAACTAAGGATGTGCCGTTTTCGGCGGGATCGGTGCTTACGGCCTTATTGCCACGTTTGGGCTTAGGGCGATTATTTTTGGGGGCGGTTTGGGTTTTATCGGCGGCTACCGATTTAGAGCCTGTTTTGGCTTTGGTGGTGGTTTTGGGCTTGTCCACGGTTTTGGCAACCCGATTTGTTTTGGGTGATGTATTGCGTTTAGCAGGTGTTTTGCTTTGTTTTTCTTCTGTCATATTTTTCTCCTATTTTTAAATTACAAACTTTTTTCATCGTGAAAAGACTTGAACCCATATATTTTGGTTCGAGTCTTTTTACACTAGTTCACCTCCGTATTTAAAAGATTTAACATGAACAGACAGGCTGCAGCCTGTCTTTTAATATTTGGATTTAGGTTTGAATTTTTTGTATTTATTTTTAACCATTATGGTTTAAATGTCTTTTTTATGATTATTGAGTTTTTGTTGATTGTTTGTTGGTTGTTGAATTTTTTTGATTTTGTAGGGAATGGTCTTTGACCATTTTGCTGTTTTGGTTATTGTTATCTTAATTATTAATGGGATTGTTTTGGTTTGTGTTTTTTTGTTGCTTGTTTTTACTTGGTTTGTAGGCTATTTACGTTTTCCGGCGGATATTTAGTTTGGTTTGTATTGCGTGTATTGAAAGGTTTTCTTGTCCCTTCCTACGCTTGCTTATATATCTTCTTTTATCGCAGAGGGGGTTGTTACTTTTTGGTCGCAAAAAGTAACCAAAAAC
>CAYJBP010000048.1:0-16152 GCA_964368605.1 uncultured Peptococcaceae bacterium
CAAGATACGCAGCAGAATATCCAGCAAGATATGGCACAAAATATTACTTATCCTTATTCAATTGCCGGGGCCTGGGATAATGCTTATTTGCAAAGTAGTTTTAAGTTCGAAGAAGATGGCTCATACTATGAAAGCACCAGTGCCGATTATGTAGCCAGCGGCATGTATTATTATGATTCTACTAGCGGCGAAATTGAGTTTACCGAATATATGTCTGATGGAGCCACCACTACTAAATACGGTTATTTACAAGCAGATAATACGATGATTGTAAATAGCCAGGATAATGGTTATTATGTGCCATCATCTTCCGATAGCCCAATTTATATGCCACATCCTGTGGCAGGTGCCTGGGATAATGATACTAGCCAAATGAGCATTTATTTTTATGATAATGGCCTTTGCGAAATTTATTCTGCTAGCTCCCCGGATATAATCAATGGTTATTATAACTTAGATAGTGCTACCAATACGCTTTATTTATACGATGGAAACCAAGATTTATTCCAAGAAGCTTTTTTTGAGGGCGATAGATTCTATTTTAATGATTACTATGATTATTTCTATCGAGTAGCCGATATTGGTTATCGTGGTTCAGGCAGCGGCGCTTATCTGCCTTCATTAGTTGGCAGCTGGGCAAGTACCGATTCGGATAATAAAAGTGTTTTCCTTTATGATAATGGTTGGTTTGATATATATTTAGGCAATAATTATGAAACAGGAACCTATACTTATGATCCAAACTATGGCGAAATTGTATTTACTTATGATGGCAGCACTACCCAACAATTTGGTTATGTTGATGAGGCCGGCACACTTTATATCATATACTCAGAAAAAACAAACACTTTTACCTTAGTAAATTAACTGTTATCTAAAAAAATAAGGCTCTACTAATTTATTAGATGTAGCCTAAGAATGGAGTATTTATTTATGAAAAAATATTTAGTTATAGTTTTAGCAGTAATGATTATTTGCGCCAATTTATTGGCGGCAAGCCCGGCCTTGGCCGATTCTAATATGCCGACAAACCCTTTTAGCGATATTCATTATCAATCTTGGGCTTATGATGCTGTAATGTATGCTTATCAAAATGAGCTATTCAACGGCATTTCCGATACCGAATTTGGCCCTGATTTATCGATGACACGAGGCATGTTGGTTACGGTGCTGCACCGCTATGCCGGCGAGCCTGCCCCTAATGGCGGTACGGCCTTTAATGATGTAGATCCTAATTTATGGTATGGCACTGCTGTGCAGTGGGCTGCCGAAAATGGCATTGTAAGCGGCATTGGCGATAATAAATTTGCCCCCGAAGACCCAATTACCAAAGAACAACTGGCGGCTATTTTATATCGCTATTTCGAGATTGATCCGATTGAATTATTGGCCAGCAATGCCACTTTTAAGGATGGCGAAAGCATTTCGGATTGGGCGCAAGAAGCATTATTATGGGCAACGGTAGAGGGACTTATTATTGCCGATATCGATAATATGCTTAATCCCAAAGCCCAGGCAACACGAGCCGAAGTAGCCTTTGCCTTGATGAAAACAGAGCATACCGGCAATGCTACCTTATACATCTCTACCCGCTCGGATGCCGTTACAAATAATTATACCGAAATTGGTACTCATACCGGAGCACCGCTTAGTTTTGCCGATATGGTTACCGGTGTTTCGGCAGAGCTGGATGTGGTATTTGATATTACGGCCACCATGCAAGGCGATGATTTACTGCTTACCTGGGGCAATGAAACTCAATTTTTTAGCGGCGACCCCAATGCCGATTATTTAGCCTGGCGGATGATGGATAGCCTGGTAATGACCTTAAATAAAAATTTACAAGTTAATAATGTATACTTTAGCATGGAAAATGGCGAATCTTTTAAAATAATCGATTTGCAGCCTACCTTAGAATTATCGGCCGATTTAGCCTATCCGCTTAGCAACTTTTTCTTTGCTCATGACGGCGCAAAGGGTGAAGATGATATGCCAATCGATGATGCTGCTTTAGTAAGCGAAGAAGATAAAGCTATTGCTCTAGAACTTGCCTGGCAAGCCGCAACAGCCTTGGAGCATGATGTAGTAACAATAAGTTTTTTAGATGAAGATACTGCAAATGGTCTGCCAATAATGAGATTTGATGCCCGAGTAGCAGAAAATGGTACTTTACGCACCTATTATGTATATGGTGTCACGGAAGATGGCATGGTATATTATCAAGATTTTACCCAAGACGATATTCAATGGGTATTATGGCAATAAAGGCTAAAGGCGATAGGGGCTGTCACAACCGACAGCCCCTTTTTGTTGCTATGATATATTTAATTTGCTTTTATACTAGCTAAAGACATCCTTATTATTAGCCACCCTCCGGCCTGGCTTAGATTTGATACGGCTAATCAATTGATTATACTTGACAACAAGCAAATAAAATAGTATTATAAATATGCTTCTTCCGAGTTTATACCGCTAAAGATAACTTCCATGGGGTATAAACCGATAGGGTTGTTAAAGAAATTTTGCAGCCTTCCATTGTGAGCAGGAGATGGCTTATTTTTGCTGTCTTTATAAGACGGCATTTTTTTTTGCCATTTACTCAAAAGCCTATTTAATCTTTTGGAGGATAATATTATGCTTAAGAATACTATTTACTTATTGCTTATGCTCTTTGTGGCTATCACGGCTATTGGCTGTGCGGCCGAGGATCAGCAATCGCCAAGCGAGGCCGAAGCACAAGTAAGCCAGGCAGCCGAAGGCACAAAAATAATCACAGATTTATTAGATCGCCAAGTTGCAGTAAGCGATAATCCGCAAACCATTGCCGCCATTCCCGGCCCCACTTATGAAATGGCCTTTTTACTTGGCAGCGGCGATGATGTTGCCATGGTTAAAAATGGTCATACTTCCGATTATCCATTGGCGCTAATGACTAATCCTAATTTGGCCAATCTGGCAGGAATTGCAGCTAATCCAAGCTCCAGCGTAAATATCGAAGATTATTTAGCTAAAGAAATAGATTTAGTTCTATACTATGATAATAGTATTGAGCTAGAAAAATTTGATGCAGTTAATATGCCGGCTATTGTTGTAACCAAAAATGCCGGTTTACTTGATAGTTTAGAAGAAGTTCAAGCCCAAAGCTTAGATCAATTTATCGAAACCTTTACCGAGCCTTTGTCGATTTTAGCCGATGCCTTAGGCACGGAAGAAGCGGCAGCAGAATATGCCGACTGGAAGGCTTATTGCGATGAAAAATTACGGATGATTCATAGCCGCACCGCAGACCTTAGCGAAGAAGAACGCCCCACCGTTTATTGGGGCAATACTTGGGGCGAAGAAATAAGATCCAGCTATTCGCTAAAAAACCGCTACTACGAAATTTATTTAGCCGGCGGCACTTTAATTGGGCCTACCGATGGCAGCAATTTCCCCGAAGTTACCGCCGAACAGCTATATGATTGGGATCCTGATATTATTTTTGTTGATAATCATGGCGGCATGCCGGAATTGGTTATGGCCAGCATGTATAAAGAAGATTCCAGATGGGCGCCTTTAAGTGCTGTACAAAATGAGCAATTATATCAAATTCCCTCCGGAATATTCTTTTTAGATAAAGGCACAACTACCACTTTATTTGTGCTTTGGAGTGCCAAAAATTTGCATCCAGATTTATTTGCCGATATCGATTTAGTGGCCGAATTTCAGCATTATTATCAAGAATTTTATGAGTATGATTTAAGCGCCGAAGATGCCCAAAAAATAATCGAAGGCTGGGTAGAATATACGGGCGCCGATAAGCTCCCCACAGAATAATTATGGCCAAAACACAAAAAATCACTGTACGGTGGCTAATTATGGCATTATTGCCGCTAGCGCTATTTATCACAACGATGTTTTTGGGTCGTTACAGCGTAAGCCCCGATCAAGTTTTAAAAATATTGGCCAATTGGCTATTTGGCTTTAACTTTCCCCAAAATTGGACAGATTCTGCCTATGCCACGGTTGTCCAGGTAAGGTTTCCGCGCGCAATTATGGCAGCTTTGGTAGGTGCAGGGCTATCGATGTCCGGGGCTGCTTTTCAGGGCATGTTTCAAAACCCTTTGGTTAGCCCCTTTATTCTGGGGGTTTCGGCCGGCGCAAGTTTTGGTGCGGCCTTAGGGCTTTTGCTTTCGTTGCCGCATTTTGCAATACAGCTTTTAGCCTTTTGCTTTGGCATGCTAGCCGTAGCAATTACCTACTTTTTGGCGCGGGTTTATAAATCTACCCCGGTCTTAATGCTTGTTTTAGCAGGTACTGTTGTTTCGGCATTCTTTCAGGCCTTGCTTTCGATTATTAAGTTTACTGCCGATGGCGAAGAAAAACTACCGGCAATTACCTTTTGGTTAATGGGTAGCTTAGGTAGCGTAGCCCTAGACGATTTACTTATTTCCGTAATACCGATAGTTGCTTGCTCTGTAGGCCTTTTAATGGTAAGATGGCGTATAAATGTGCTTTCGATGGGTGATAAAGAAGCCCATTCTTTGGGCATTAATACCGAAAGACTAAAAATGATGATTATTATTTTTAGCACAATAATAACCGCAACGGCTGTTTCGATTTGCGGCATTATCGGTTGGGTAGGGCAAGTAATACCTCATTTTTGTCGTATGATTGTTGGGCCTAATCATAATAGGCTTATTCCGGCAACCATGTTTGTGGGGGCTGCCTATATTTTAATTGTCGATACTATTTGTCGTTTGGTTTCGGCAAGCGAAATTCCTTTGGGTATTTTAACCGCCATTATCGGCGCACCGGTTTTTGCTTATCTTTTACGCAAAAGCAAAGGTGGCTGGAATTAAAGAAAGGCGCAAATAATGAAAAAAGTATTGGAAATTATCAATGCCGGCTTTGCCTACGAAAAGGATATTCCCATTTGGCAAAATATAAATTTAACCCTAGATAAAGGCCAATGCCTCTGCCTATTAGGGGCAAATGGCTGCGGTAAAACTACTTTATTTAATTGCATAAACGGCAATTTAAACTTAAATAGCGGCACTATTTTAATTAACGGTAAAAAAGTTATAAGCTATAGCGCCCAAGAGCTAGCAAAAACAATGGGTGTTGTTTATCAAGACCATACGGTATCTTTCCCTTATAGTTCACTGGAAGTGGTTACTATGGGACGAACCCCCTATTTAAGTGCGTTTAGAGGGCCTTCAAACCAAGATACCGACTTGGCCTATGCAATTATGGAAGAAATGGGCATAGCCGATTTAGCCGATAAAAAGTATTCGCAAATATCGGGCGGTCAAAGGCAATTAGTGCTTATTGCCCGAACTTTATGTCAGCAGCCGGAAATTATTCTCTTTGATGAGCCAACATCTCATCTCGATTTTAAGAATCAGGCTTTAGTTATCGAAACAGTAAAAAGATTATCACAAAAAGGCTATAGTATTATTATGAATAGCCATTTTCCCAGCCATGCTTGGCATGTGGCTAATCAGGTTGCTCTTATGGGCGAACAGGGAATTATTGCCAGCGGCTCCCCGGAAGAAATTATGACGGAAGAATATTTATCGCGAACTTATGGGGTAGCTGTAGAAATTATGAAAACCAATGATGCAACAAAAAAATCTTTTTTTTGTGAACCGGCCCAGATTCTTGAGCCTAGCAAGTTATAACTTTATGGAGTAAAATTCATAAAAAATATAGTTATAAAAAATGGAGGAAAGAAAATGAAAAAAACAATCTTGATTACCGCAGCAGCTTTGGTGGCTTTAACTTTAAGTGCCGGCTGCAGCACAGCCGAGGAAGAAGCACCGGCAGAAATAGCAGAAGTTGCCGATAACGGTGCTGAAGAAGCAACAGAAGACGAAGCAGCAGCAGAAGGCGAAGCAACCGCCGAAGGCGAAGGTGGCGATGGTAGCGGCCATTACAAAGATACCATGGTTCCTTTTGAAGAGCTTATACCTTCGGATAGAATTGTTATTGTTCAAAATGTGCTCAATTTTACCAGAGAAGGATTTTTTACCGAAGATACCAAACCTGTTACCGAGATGATTAGCTACAAAGATGCCGAAACCGCAGCTTATCAAATTGCGCCCATTATTGGCTTTTTAAATAATGGCCTTGATGGCGATTTAAAAGTTTTTACTATTGATGGCACCGAAACCGCTATCGGTGCTGAAGATTTTTCGGCCATGTATATTATCATTGATGATTTTATGAGCGGTAATTCCCCAATTCTTTACAATCCTGCTACAGGCACAGAAATAGTTGATTTTGATTATGCTTTAACTACTGCCAACGAAGCTATCGTCAGCGTTTTACCCGAAGAAGATGCTATTCTTTCCGAGCTTGTAGCTATGGTAAACTGGGGCGAGAATGCACCCTGCCGCCTTGTAGCCACCGATAAGTTCTATATTCCTTTAACCACCGAAGAAACTGCTGTAGGCGAATTACGCGGTTCGATTTCCGGTGCTGTAAATGCTTCGGTTCCCGGTATGCAAAAAGCCGGCGGCAAAATTAATGATGTAGTTTATGTCGAAAATAATACTCAAGAATAAGTATTTTTAGAGGTAATAATATGATTGCAAATGATATCATTGCCGCTGCTCAACCATATTTAAAAGGGCGAATCGTTAAGGATATGGTAATTGGCCTATCTTTGGTGGCCTGCGAATTGGATGATGGCATGGTAGGTATTTCTTATGTTCATCGTGATGATTTGCCGCCGGGCTGCGGGGTTTTTGGCTTTGTGCAGGAAAATGTAGGCAAGCCTGCCGACGAAATTGCGGCTTGGCTAATCAATAAAAGCGGCAGTTTAGAAAAATCGATAAGTTTAGCGGTATTATGCGCCGCCTCGCATCAGCAAGAAATTGCCGATGATAATGGGCCTAAGCTATTCGGTCTTGATTTTAATCAAGATGATACCGTAGGTATGATTGGTTTAATTGCGCCGATAGCCGAAATGCTCAAAACCAAAACTAAAAAAGTTATTGTTTTTGATAAAGCAATTCATGCCGCAGGCGGCATAGATTTGGTGCATGATAATCTAAAGCAAAGGGAGCTTTTGCCAACTTGCAATAAGCTTATTATTACCGGTTCCAGCCTGGTAAATGGCAGCACTGATGAGCTTTTAAGTTTATGCCCCTTAGCCGAGCAAATAATTATGGTGGGCACATCTACCCCCATGTTTGCCCAAGGCTGGCAAAACACTAAAGTAACTGCTTTAGCCGGCTCGCATTGGCAAAGAGGCTGCAAGGATGAGATTTTTAAAATAATTTCTC
Source organism: uncultured Peptococcaceae bacterium (assembly GCA_964368605.1). GTDB lineage: Bacteria > Bacillota > Dehalobacteriia > UBA4068 > UBA4068 > CAYJBP01. The sequence goes on from CAYJBP010000048.1 coordinate 7,272, forward strand.
TTGCCGGTGGTATTGCCCATTTGCAAGAATATATGCGTAAAAAAGTGCTTTATATTTAAACATTATAAAAAAGGGTTGTCGCATGCGACAGCCCTCTTTTTTTTTGGGGGGGGGATGCTGCCCCCCCTACCCATGCAATTTTTTGTAAAAATTTAGTAAAACTTTATAAAATAAAAGGGTTGTCGCTTTTTGCGACAACCCTTTTATTTATATTTATTTGTCTTCTTTGTTTAATGATTTAACAAAGGATATAATCATTAATACTAAAACTACCGAGAAGATAGAACCGGATGCAACTGCAGCGGATTGTAAGGCTCCTAAGCCACCGCTTAACATCAAGATTAAACCAACAAGACCGATAGCTAATGCCCAAACAACAATCATAGCAGGCTTGGGGTTTTGATTACCCTTAGATACAATAATTGCACTGAATAAGGCAGCAGAGTTAGCCGATGTGGCTAAGAATGTTAACAAGTTAACAAATAATACCACGCCCAATAATGCACTAAGTGGTAATTGCTCAAATAAGGTAAAGATACCTGCGCTGGTATCGGCAGCCATGCTGCCGGCGATGTCTACGCCTTCCATTTGGAAGAAGATAGCAGAACCACCAAATACGCCGAACCAAACGATTGTAAATAAGAGCGGTGCGCCTAAAACGCCGATGATAAATTCTTTAATGGTACGACCCTTAGAAATACGAGCCACAAAGCCGCCTACGAAGGGAGCCCAAGAAAGATGCCAGCACCAATAGAATACAGACCAACCTTTTGTCCAACCACCGGTTTGCTTGCCGGGATCTAAGAAACTAATAATTTCGGGAGCATTGGCAAACATTTCGGCAGTGGATTGTACCATAAGCTCTAATTCAAAAATACGAGGGCCGGTAATAAATACAAATGCAAGTAAACCAAAGGCGATATACATATTAATATTACTTAAATGCTTAATACCTTTGTTAACACCGCTTGCTGCGGTAATAGTATATAATACCAAAAGTACAATAAAGATACCGGCAACCATAACATCAGTAGCCTCTACACCGGTTAGCCAGTTAACACCATAGCGTAACTGCATAACGCCTAAACCAACACTGGTAGAAACACCACCTACGGTAGCAAAAACAGTTAAAAAGTCAACAACATTACCAACTTTGCCATAAGCTTTATCGCCTAATAAGCCATATAAACCATTAGATACTGTTAAAGGCTGATCTTTGCGGAAAGCAAAATAGGCAATAACTAAACCTGCAATACCAAATACGGCCCACATGGTAATACCATAATGGATATTGGTAATTTGTAAAGCTAAAGAAGCAGCTTCGATAGTTTGCGCTTCGGCCATATAAGGCGGGCTCATAAAGTGGCTAATCGGTTCGCCTACGCCCCAGAAATAAAGCGCAACGCCTAAACCACAGCTAAAGAGCATAGCAAACCAAGTAAAAAAGCTATATTCCGGTTTATCATCATCTTTACCTAGTTTAATATTACCAAATTTGGTAAAACCGATAACAAAAGCAAATATAACAAATATACCCATGCATAAGGTTAACCACCAACCAAAATTATCTACAACGAAGCTGGTCATTTTACCGGTTGCTTCCCCAAAGCTTTCGGGGTTAATGCTACCGGCTGCAATAATAACTACTACTAATACTAACATTAAAATAAAAATTGGTAGATTAAAAACGCCTAATAAGGACTTATCTTTAGAATTTTTAGATCCTTGACTCATGATAATTATCGTTCCCTTCTTAAATAACTTTTTATTTTATTCGGAATGGTTAGCACAATTTATCAAATGTCTTTAAGGATTCTTTTACGCCTAATCGGCTTAATTTTTGAGGCTTAGCTAGCTAAATCCTTTAAAAAATTAAGCCAATTATGCGCAAAATATCTTTTAAATTGATTATTTAAGCTTGTGCTAGCAATAGCCGATTTATTTAAAAACTTCCTGATCGGTAATCGGAACAGTTAAGGAGCGTAAAGCTGCGCTAACTCTATCATAACGCATTCTAAACTCTTCTTCTTTAGTTAATTCGGGATTACCTAATGGATAGGGGATTGATACAGTTTCGACCATACGATTAGAGCCAACCGATTGAGCAACCGGAATTAAGTTAATCATATGAACAACAGGGTAACCACGTTTTTCGATTTCTTTTACCATCGTTGCGCCGCAACGAGTGCAGGTGCCTCAGGTGGATACCATGATAACGCCGTCAATATCGGCGCCAGCTATTTCGTCGGCTATTTCATTGGCCATACGGCTAGCTTCGCTTTGGGTTGTGCCGGTACCTACTGTCGAGTAGAAGTAGTTGTATAATTCACCAAACTTATTCTCTTTTTCAAGTAGTCTTAAGGCATCGATAGGAGTAACGATATTGGGGTTTTTGTCGGCTTCGGTTGGGTCATAGCCGGCATGAATGGTTTTGTAAACACCGCTTTCTAATCTATCTAAACCGGTGATATCATATTTGCCCCAACGGGTAGCACTGGCCGATTGAATTTTATCGGGATTATCAACAGGGATAATACCGCCGGATGTCATTAAAACGATTCTGGCTTTGGTAATATCGGCAATAGGTGCGGCAGGTGTAACTTTATCGGAAGGTACAATTGGCAATTCGGTTTCCCACTCGGTGCCTTGTAGACGAGCTAAGAGCATGTCCACTGCACGATCGGCAGCAGGAAGCATACCGTCGATAAACACTTGATGGCGGATACCGCGACCAAAGTAACCTTCTACCGAAGCCCAAGATACTTCTTCACCTTTGGCTTTACGCATAGCATAGCTTACCATTTTGGTTACGTCTTTGCGCATAGCAGCGGCGCTGGCGCCACCTTCGAAAATGATCATGTCTTTGCTAAACATTTCCACGCCGGGGTTTTCATCATTCATCGAGGTATAAACGGGTACATTAAACTTTTCGGCAACGGCTTTACAAATATTACCGCAAGCTACGCCATAACGGCCTGCTCTAAAGGCAGGGCCTGCAAAGAACATATCAAATTCTTTATCGGCCAACATATCTAAAATGCTGCTGATAGCTTCTTCGCGATTAGAACCCATATAATTGTCGCCGCAAATTACGGTATGGGTAATTTCGGCATCATCGCCCATTACGCTTTGATACATAATGCCGGGGCCAATAATGCCTTCTTTAATTTCAGGCTGATAATCGGCCTGGTCTTCGCCGCCAACTTGGGCAAAAAACTGATTTAAGTATACAATACACTTTAGTTTTTTCATGTAATTAAAACTCCTTTACTGTTTTTACCGAAAATCCGGTGGTCATATCGCCGATATAAATCGAGTTGTTTTCCATTATAACCGAACCATCTTCACGAGCCGAGGGGCCTAAGATTTCATCATTGCCCCAAGCTCCGGCAAAACCATCACGGTTTAAAGAGGCCAATTCGCCGATAACTTCTTTCATAGGCGGTAATTCAATTAATTCCGATACATTACCGGTAGATACGATAGCATCTGCTTTTTCGTCCAACATAACCAAAGGTTGCGAAGCACCGTCACGGCCGGTACACTCGGCGGTAATACCTACGGCAATAATGCCGGCATCTTTTAATTGAGCCAAGGCCGAAACAAAGTTGGCATCGGGATTACCATAGGCGTGCTCAGCAACAATAGCTGCGGTAGCGCCTAAGTTTTTGGCTAAGTTAACGCTCATCATGGTAACACGCTTTTTCTCTTCGTATTCGGCGCTGTTATTGTCGATAATAACACCTAAGAAGTTAATTGTTTTACCATGCTCTTGGTATAATCTTTTAATTGTGGGATTATTGCTCATGTCATAAGTAGCGAATACGCTGGAGCTTGGGGTAAAGCTACCGCCGGTGATAGCGCCATCCAATACTTCATTAGGATGGAGTAAAGAAGGTAACATTCTGTTGGCATCCCAACCATAAACAAGGGTATTAAAGCCCAATATTTTCATTTGCGAATCTAATTGAGTAATATAAACTACTTTAGGCAAATGGGCAATATCGGCACGCTCGGTAATAGGCTCTAAGCTATAAACTTCGGTATCTTCCGGCTTAAGATCGCGCACGGTTTCGCCCAAGTATTCTGCTAATCTAATGCCTGCCCAACGTAAAGCTAAATTACGCTTTTGCTGCTCATTACGCTCATGCTCTTCATTGGTATCGGCAACTATGCAAACATTAATCAACGAGGCATAATAGCTTAATTTGGCACCGGGGCCGCTCATATCAATTAAGCCATCTTGGAAACCACCCATATGCTTGCCAATCGATAAAATGCTCATACCTTTTAAGCAATGGGTAATACCTTTACCGGCAGGTACGATATCATTAACGATACCGGGATATAAATTGCCACCCTCTACCTTGCAACGAGCTTCAACTGCTGCTTTAACAGGTACAAGGCGCTTTTCATCGCCCGGCTTAGCAATTACCAAATCACAATCGGTAATTCTAATATCCTCTTTGATAAAATCAATAGCTTCTTGCTTATTGATTGTTAGAACATTGTTTTGATAAGATGTTTTTTCACCAAAACAAACGTCCTTAACTTGAAAGTTTCCTAATGTCAGTTTCAAATTAATTTACCTCCTTTATGAACACGTTCATTTTTTAAGCATAATTCATATTAACATAATTGTTGTTTACAGTCAATAGCTTTTGTAAAATAATTTGACAAAAAAAAACTTAATATGCTCTTGCAAATTAAGGTTTTTTTTGGTATATTGGTATGATAGTGTTAAAAATAGTACAGAACATGAGGTTACTATGCGCATAACTATTAAGCAAAAAAGAAAGACATATTTTGTCACAGAAGCTATAAAAATTATTGAGCAAGAAGGTATAGGTAAATTGACAGCTCGCAAAGTTGCAGAAGCGGCCGGTTTTATTCCTTCATCTATATATAATTATTTTGCCAATATGGATCATTTAGAGAATACAGCATCAATTTACTTTACATATGATTATGCTAATCAGCTATCTAAAGTGGTAGAAAATATTGATTGCGGTTTAGAAATATATATCTCTATGTGGGAAATATTTATGCATCATGCTTTTGCCAATCCTCATATTTTTTATAATGTATTTTATTCAAAAATAGCTCAAACCGATAGCCATAATTTGTTTCAGGAGTATTATGAATTATTCCCGGAGCAATATCCGCAAGGCAAAGGCTTTATTATTGGGATGCTGGAAGTAGATAAAACGCAAAATCGTGGAAAGTTTGTGCTAAACAAATGTGTAACACAAGGTATAATTAAAGAAGAGTTTAGCGATTATATTAATGATATCCATATTGGCTATACAAAGCATATTATTTCCGATATAGTAAAAGACAATTTATACTCACCCAGCCCCCAATTATATCATCAAGTAATACGTTATATTATTTATAGTATGATTCATTTTGTAGATACTCCTTATCAAAAATATTTAACAGATAGATTGCAATGTCATAGTGTTAACACTTCAAAATATTGTTATTGATTTCTTCCTATATGATAACTTATTAAACTAGCAAAAGGTAGTTGGGTCGGTATTTTATATTTTCCAGGTGGAGCAGTTTTTGCCCCGTCTGGAACATGAAAAATAAAGGCCGCAATGTTTGAGTAGCGATAGCGACGAGTTATGCAGACTTAGCGGAGGCAATAGCTGGCCTTTGCTTCGCAAAGACAAAACTACTGCACGTAGCTATTTTAATTTATCATACATTCGATTGGTATGCATATTGTTAAAAATAAGCTGCTCATATTAAGAGCAGCTATTATTTTATAAAGATTTAAGATTTTCGATGGTTTCGTCATCAAATAAAGTTAATTTATATTGTTTGACAATTTCGTTAAGCATATGGCATTTGGCCGGCAAACGCTCTTTATCGGTGCCAAGAATGCTCGGGTTTAGCCATATATTGATTAACATCGTTATTATTTCGGCAAGCTCATGCGGTTTATCGGTTATTATAGTTCCGTCTAAAACCCCTTCTTCTATGATTGGTAAAATATAGTTTGGAATAGCATCATAACAAGAACTTTTAAATTGTATAGCTAAGAATTTAGGGTTATCCAAAAAGCTGGGTGTTAATTGGATAAGTGTTTTTGTGGGCTGACTATTTACACTTGTTTTTACCAGCTTTTGTAGTTTTTCGGCACCTTTAATAGAGCATTAATGGCTGTCTTCTTGGCCGCCATAAATAGGTAGGGTAAAGGTAACAGTGGTGCCCTGTTGCAAAACACTTTCGATTTTTAGCCTGCCGCCATGGGCATGGACAATGCTTTGGCAAATATATAAGCCCAAGCCCATGCTACCCGAGCCGCTTACTCCTCTTTGGCTAACCTTATTTAAAAGTTCCGGGCTAATACCGCGGCCGGTATCGCTTACTTTTACAACAATTAATTGCTGATCCAATACAGCATTTAAGCGGATAATGCCGTTTTCGGTATACTTGATAGCATTGCTCATAATATTATTAATTACCATCATCAAGCTTTGATAATCACCAAAAACAGGCGGCAAATCGGGGCTGATTGTGCTAATTATTTTATTATTATTTTCGGCCGCCCAAATAGCTAAAGATGCAGCATTATTATTTAATAATTCGCCAAAATCAAGCTTGCGCCGATTTTCGCTAATCATCATTGTTTCCATATCAATCATGCCGCTTATCATACGGCCTAGCTTGGTTGTTTCCTCTTTGATAATCGCTAGGGTTGTATTTACTTTTTCTAAAACAAAATTATTATTATTTACCTGCATAGTTACATAATCGGTGCCGCTGGAAATTACGGTTAGCGGTGTTTTCATTTCATGGCTCATATCTTGCAAAAATTCGCCTTTCATCTTATTTAGGCTTTCCAAATTATTGGCATGAAGAATGGCGTTTTGCTCGGCTATTTGCGCCTCGTTAAGGTTTTTGATGCTGATATAAAAAATGGAAATGGTTTGGCCAATCGAAAATAGCAAAATAGCAAGCTCTGCTAAAGAATTATTAATGCCAAAAACATAGATGCCACTATAATAAAGGGTATCGATAATGGTAGCTAAAAACAAAGTTAAAAACGAAATGATGGTGATTTTTTGCTCTACATTAAGCAAGTTGCTATTTTGGGGCTTAAGAATATAGGCTTTAATAATGGCCAGCGAAATATAGCAAATAGCCAAAGAATTAACAATATTTAAAGGCGCCATTAATTGCGAAAGGGTAAAAGTATCGATAAAAATAAAAAGGATCGAAAAAATGATAAGGGCAATCCTAAATATATTAAAAATAAGGGGATTAAATAGCTTTTTAAATTGAATATTAATGATTTCTAAAATTAAGACAGCGCTTAATGATATGGCCATATATTCGGCCTTAAGAGCAGGTTCCCATAATAGATTGGGGAATAGCTCGAAAAGAACTTTGCTACCCACCAGGCTAAGCCGCAGGTTAAAAATAAGACAAGTAAAAGAAAATAATAAGTTAAGCCGATAATTACCCGATACCACAGCTAATAGCAAATGGAAAACAAAAAGCAAAGTAAGCATGCCAATTGCTACAGATTCAATTAAAGTATGGGTAGTTGTAAACCAATGGACTAGCTCGGGCTTACCAATAAGGCTGCTATTATAGGGGCCGCCTTCTCGATGGGCAAAATTAGCCCCTTGCACTATTAGGTTTAATCTATTATTTTCGGCCTTAATATCGCCGATAATTTCACCATAGCCGGGCTCAAAATCGGCCTCATTGGTGGCTACTTGGCCAAATTGACCAATCAGGGTATTATTAATATAAACGGTACGAGCATAATCGCCGGTAGTATAAACCTGATAATAATCGTCATCGGGCAATAAAATAGTAAGCCTGGCCGTACGGCCGGCATTAGTATCGATTGGGTTGCCAAGGGCAACTAAATGCTCATTCTCGGCAAATTGTTGGGGATTAAGGATTTGATTTTCGATATATTCCACATCGCCTTGCAGGCGCACAATAGTGGTAGAAAAATCGATGGAGCTTAAATCCCAAACACCTTCTTGCGAGGTGATTTCGGTATAATTTACCCGCTGATAACGATATATAGATTCGGCATACCATAATAAAAAGCTAAAGCCAAATACCATGATTAAGGCAATCCAAAACAGATGATTATTTTTATTTTTAATTAACATATTCTTATTATAAAGTATATAAATTTGCTTTGCAATAAAACTTTTGATTTTTGTTTAATTATCGTCGAATTTTGGTGTTGGCGCTAAATAATTTATCTTATCCAATTATAGACGGCTTAAACTATAAAGCAAATGCTCCATATCTTTGCCTTTATAATGCTTGATAAACTTTTTTTTAATAGTCATCCCCAGTTTTTCGGCAAGCTTGCAAGAGGATAAATTATTAGGCCTAATTTGGGCGGTTATTTCGTCAATAGGCAAATGCTTAAAGGCATAATCAACACAGGCTCGAGCAGCCTCCAGGGCAAAGCCTTGATGCCAGAAAGATTTATAAAAAATATAGCCCAAGCCAAGATAATTTTCATGCTCGGCCTTTTCGGCAATTAAGCCTGTTACGCCAATTAGCCGACCGCTGCTTTTTTCAATGGCTGCCCAATAGCTATAACCATCGCTGGCATAATGCCGAATATTGGCGGCGATCCAATCGATAACTTCTTGCTCGGAAAAAGCATGCTCCCAGGCATACATAACCTCGATATCCTGCAAAATTGCAGCTATGGGCAGATAGTCTTCCTCGGTTATTTTACGCAAATATAAACGCTCGGTTTCGAGTATATACATATAGGTCTCCATAAAAATCATCTATAATTAATTTATTTGCTTCGTCAATAATATTCCAAAATCCTGTTTATTAATAGATACCTTTAAATAATAAAGTTGCGGGGGGGCTTAAT
>CAYJBP010000049.1:0-16107 GCA_964368605.1 uncultured Peptococcaceae bacterium
CATGGGTACAATGATTTGTAGCTTCTTGCTACCTAGAGTTAATGATAAGGGCTTATCTACAGCTGTAGTAATTGTATTTATTGCTATCTTTACCATAAGCCCCAACTTTTTCTATTACTGGACTATCCTTTTAGGTGGCCTTACCACCGCTATCTTGGCTTATATCCTAAGTATTACAGTCTTTAATGATCCGGCAGCAACCGAAAAAGGCCTGCCCTATACCTTTAAAGGATTTAATCAAGCCATGAAAGGTAAAACCAATGAGCACGGCGAAGCTCTCGAACTGTTTAAACTTGATAAATATGCCTATATGATGATTGGTATATTTGTAGCCTGCGCCGTTATCCTTGCTCTTTTACAATAATTAACTACCCCCCGGGATTGCCGCATTTAATTTTTATTATCTACGGCAATCCTGCCTCTCCAATAATTCGCCCTTTGCACCAAGGGATTAGTAAAAATTTGCGAAAGTAGAGCCCATTATGAAAACAAAACAAGGGATAATTGCCGGTATTATTGCTTCGGTTATTTTTGGAGCAACGGCCATATTTTCCAAAATAACATTTGAGCTGGGAGTAGATTCCATGCTCTTAATTGTTTTACGCAATCTTTTAGCCTTACCTGTTTTTTATATAGCAGCAAAAATATCCGGTATCTCGCTTAAAATAGATAGACGCTCTTTATGGCATTTAATCGTACTCACCTTGCTCTTTTTTGGCCCCAATAATGTAGTTGCCTTTATGGCCTATGATCATATCCCGGTTGGCCAAGTTACGGTTATCCATTATCTTTATCCCGGCCTAATAGTTATTATCGAAAGATTATTTTTTAGGCAGCAAATCAGTAAAATTAAATGGCTGGCGGTATCTTTTTGCCTAGCAGGCGTGCTATGCTTTACCCCCGAGGGCGGCTTTAGCTTGGCCGGCGGTACCTTATTTGGCTATTTGCTGGCTTTATCCTCGGCCGTTTTTTATGGCTCTTATGTAGTGGGCATGGCCCATTCCATCGCCCAAAACCTGCATGTTTTACAGCTTACATTTTATCTAAACATTTTTTCATCTATTCAGCCGTTTTTATTTTCCTGGTATCGTGGCGGCTTAAGCCTGGATTTTCCGGCACAAGCCTGGATATATATTGCTTTAATTGCCATTTCGGTATCGGTTATCGGCTTTATCTGTTTACAAATCTGCATCAAAAATTGCGGTTCGGTAACTGCGGCCATTGTTTTTACCCTCGAGCCAATTACCGCCCTATTCATGGGCATTATTATGCTTAAAGAGCCATATACAATAGCCAGCCTTATCGGCTGCGTTTTAATTTTAGTTTCGGTTATTCTTATTGCTAAAGGTGGGGCTAAAGCACCCCTTTCGATAAAAAATAATACTTAATTGGAGGACTGATTATGGGAAAATATCAAGCAGCAAAAGATTTATGCCGTGAATACTTTGCCAAAATGGAAAATTGCAGCCCCGAAGATGCTGCCAAAGTTTTAGCAGAATACGCAGCACCCGATTTTACCTGGGAAGGCGTTTACCCTTTTATGGATATTGCCGGAGTAGAAAAAACAGCCGAAGTTTTTTGGACCCCGCTTAAGCAAACATTAAAGCATATGCAAAGGCGCCAGGATGTATTTATGGCCGGCACCAGTATCGAGGATAATAAAACCTGGGTAATGAGCATGGGCCAGTTTATGGGCTTATTCGATCAAGATTATTTAGGCATACGCCGTACTCGCAAAATGCAGCATTTGCAATATGCGGAATTTATTTGTGTAGAAAATGGCAAATTTAGCCATATTGCCATGTTTGTAGATTTAATAGGCATGATGAAAGGCGCCGGCCAATACCCCTTAATGGCCGAAACAGGCAATTACTTTGTATACCCCGGCCCAAGAGATCATAATGGCCTACTCTTTAAAGATGCCGAAGATGAGGCAGCCGCCGAAGCTTTAGCCAAGGCCAATCATGAACTGGTTATGCAAATGGGCGCAGACTTAGGTGCCTTAGTAGATGCCGATGCCCCCGAGGGTACTTTAAATAATACCAAGCATTTTCATCCCCGCGAAAGCCTAACCCGTACCTGGGCAGAAGATATGATTTGGTATGGCCCCTGCGGCGTGGGTGCGGCCTATACTATCGATCGCTATCAAGAGCAGCATCAAGGGCCTTTTCGTGATTTCCTTACCGATATTCGCTCTAAAACACAATATCCGCGCGGCTATTTTGCCGAAGGGGACTTTGTTTGCTTATTTGGCAGCCTGGAAATTATCCATCAAGGTAGCTGGCTGGGCATGCCCGGTAATAATCAAAGCCTTAATTTGCGTGGCGATATCGATATTTATTATTGCAAAGATGGCAAAATATCCGAAAACTGGTGCTTATTCGATATTCCCTATTGGCTAAAGCAGCAAGGGGTAGACATCTTTAAAAGAACAGAGCTAATTGCTAACTATACTGATGATCTTAAATAAAAACCGCCCTAATACCTTATTATAAAGGGTGTCCAAACAAAATCTATTAAAAAAGAGGTTGCGATATTTTATCACAACCTCTTTTATTTATGCCATTAACTGCTTATATTCATTTTGTACGGCCTCGTATTTAGCTATTACCGGGCCTGCTACCATATCCAGCTCGGCTTGTAATTGCGGCCAACAATCGCTTAAATGGCTTACAATATCGGCATCTAATAAATTTTTACTAGCCATATCGCTTAATATTGTATAAGCTGTAGACCACTCATAGGCCTCTTTATAGCTGCGGCTGGCCGTTAAGGCACTTACTATATCCGCCACCGCCACTATGCGCTCGCTTAGGCTTAAATCCTCCGCCTTTAGGCCATAGGGATAGCCACTGCCATCCAGCTTTTCATGATGCCTAATTGCTATGTTTACCACTTCGCTATTAAAAATACCACTCAGTATTTCCTCGGAAAAAATAATATGCTTGCGCATAATCTCCATCTGCTCACTGTTTAAGCGCCCCGGATGCTCCAAAATTGTGTCGGGAATCGCTACTTTACCAATATCATGGACAAAGGCACCATAATATATATAATTTAAATCGCGCTCGGATAAACCCATTATCTTGCCAATAAATACACTAATTGTAGTGGTGTTTATCGAATGCAACATCGTCGATAAGCTTTTAAAGTCGATAGAATATATTACCATATTCAAAAACTCTTTGGCCTCTTCTTCGTCGATTTCCAGATTCAATAAAACCCGATTGGCCCAGTCAAAAGCCACCGTCTGACAATCATGATATAAATTCGGATTATGAATTAAGGCTCGCTCGAAGGCATCAATATATAGCTGATCAAAATAGCCTGTTTTACTCAATGAAGAAATTATTCTTTCCTTGGATATCGAGTTTAAAATAGCTATATCAATACGATCGGCAATATGTAATAATTGAGAATAAGCGTTTATAGTGGGGCTTTCATTAATCAAATCTTTATAGGGTGTATGATGATATAATACCGCTTTAGAATTTTTGCCAAGCGGGCTTAAATGCTTTAAAAATAAATAACCGTAAATACTATGGGCATCTACATTGGCTGTTTCGAACTGAACCAGCCGATCTACCTCCTCGGTTTTATAGGCGCCAATATCATGAAAAACGCCCAACAAAAAAAGTTGCTTAAACTCTAATTTAAGATCGCTTGGTAAATATGGTAATATCTGCCCTGCTATATATGCAACCCTTGTGCCATGATCTATAAGCCTTATATCATAAAACTGCAATGCCTTAGAACACATTAAAATAATTTGCTGCTGATTTACTATTGGATTCATATAAAGCCCCTTTATAACTTTTACCAAGCCGAATATATTAATCGGCAAATTTTTAAACACTTTTTAATCATCAAAACTATTGCCGCTTATTTAATCAATAATTTTTGGCGAAATAAATCAAGCCCTATTATTACCAGGCCAAATCATTGTATCATATATCAATTAAATTTACCAGCTTATTTTTAATTATTTTAAGTATATTAAATAGTCAACTTGGCATAATAAGCACAAAGGAGGTGAAAGTATGCAAAAATTATCGGGTTTAGATAAATTTAGTTTGGCATTATTGATTATAGGCGGCTTAAATTGGGGTTTAGTCGGTTTTTTACGCTTCGACTTAGTAGCCGCTATTTTTGGCGGCCAAGCAGCAGTAATTAGCAGAGTTATTTTTGCCTTAGTAGGCATAGCTGCGCTGTGGTCGATCGGCATTTTATTTAGAGGCCAAGAAACAACCGCACGCCAATTAAGTCATTAAATAAAGCAAGTGGGCGGTTAACCGCCCTAACATATAAGAGTCTGCTAATTAGCATTATCCTGATTATCCTGATTATCCTGATTAATTTTATCTAAATCCATAAAATCAACGGCCATCGCATTGGGTAAAATAATATCTTTATTGATAATCAGCTCTTTTTGCTTATTGATATAATGCAAATAATAATAATTTTCGCTGGCTATGGGCAGCGCTTTTTTGCGTAAACTTCGATTTACAAGCGCCACAATTGTGCCATAAATTACCGCAAATAAGGGTACCGCAACTATCATGCCCACAAAGCCAAATAAACCGCCGAATAATAATATCGAAAATAATACCCAAATGCTGGGTAAACCTGTACTATTACCCAAAATTTTAGGGCCGATTATATTACCATCCACTTGCTGCAAAATTAGGATAAAAATAATAAAATAAAGGCAGGCCATCGGGTTTTCGAATAAAATTAAAATAGCACTGGGAATAGCTCCAATAAAAGGGCCAAAAAAAGGAATGATATTGGTTAAACCAATAATTACACTGATTAAAGTAGCATGAGGCATGCCGGCAATATGCATAAAGGCCAGCGTAATTACGCCGATAATAAAAGAATCGAGGATTTTGCCACTGATAAAACCACCAAAAACACGATGCGTATAACGCATATTATCGATAATATCATTGGCTTTTTCGATCGAAATCATGCTATAAATCATCTTTTTAAACTGGGCAATTAATTTGGTTTTATCGTTTAATAAATAAATCATCACGATAATACCAATAAATATATCAACAATAATATTAAATACGCCAATTATGCTTAAAGAAATCATCTCGGCCCAAATATTAATCGTAGGTATTAATTCCAAATCGAGCCAATTACGTAGATAGCTGGTGATATTAAGATAAATATCATTAATATAAGGGGCAATAACCGGATTATCATTTACAAAATCATTTAATAATCCTTCTAGGCTAATAATATAATCGGGCATTTGCATTACAATACCCAGCAGGCTTTCACCAATTTGTGGCACCATTAATGAAAAACCAAACATCGCTAAAAAAGTGATTAGCAAAACTATAGATGTGCTGATTAAGCGCGTCATCATATCCAAAATTTTAGGCCTTTTTAAGGCTTTAGCCAAAAGCCTTTCCAGCAATTTTGTGCAGCGATTATAAATAGGATTAAGCAAATAAGCCAAAATTATGCCATAAATAATCGGCTGCAAAATACCGATTATCGACTTAAAACCGGCGCTTATATCGGCATTTTTAAAGATAAAAAAGAAAAACCCAATAGCCAAGGCCGTTACCAAAAAGGCAGTTATACCTGCTGCAATATATTTTTGATAAGTTTTATTTTTCATAAACTTGTCCTCTTTTTTAATTACTTATTGTAGCGGCAATATAATAATAATCTAGGCATTTGTTAACATAATGTTGATTATCTGTGTAATCTTTTAAAGAATTTAGCCAAATAATTTCGCCTTTTTGACAGCCATTAGGCCTAATTTTTTTAGCCAAATTTTGAGCCAAGCCCAAATTGCCATCGATTAACAACTTTTGTGGCCATAGCCTTTTAAGTAGGGGCTTTAAAAAAATATAATGGGTACAACCCAAAACTACAGCTTTTATTTCCGGCAAATAATCTTGGCAAAGATTTTGTAAATAATCGCTAATTTTGGGGCTATTATAATCTTCCTCGATTAATTTTGCCAAATTAGGACAACTTAAAGGAATAATTTGCTTTTTAGTATCCAGCTCTTTTAATAGCACATTAAACTTTTTTTCGGCAATGGTTAAAGGGGTAGCCAAAACCAAAATTTGGCCATCTACATTAGCTAAAGCAGGCTTAATGGCAGGCTCTAAACCCAAAATAGGTAGGCTATATTTAGCCCTTAAATAGTCGGCGGCAGCCGAAGTTGCTGTATTGCAAGCCAAAACTATAGCCTTTAATTGATAGCTTTCTATTTGGCTAATAATATGTTCGATTATATGGATTATTTGTTGCGGTGATTTTTGGCCATAAGGATTATTGGCAATATCGGCATAATATATAAAATTTTCGGCCGGCATTAAAGTGCGCATAGCATGTAAGGTGGTAATTCCACCTAAGCCGGAATCAATACAAGCTATATACATAATTTGCTTATTACCCCATTTTCGATTTGCCAAACCTGGCCATTACTAAAAGGAATACTATTAGATGTAGATGTAATAAATATCTGTACTTCTTGGTCAATCGTTTTAAGAAGCTGAGCGGCTCTGTTTTGATCTAATTCGCTTAAAACATCATCCAAAAGCAATATTGGCCATTCACCTTTTTTAGCCTTGGCCAAATCCAGCTCGGCTAATTTTAAGGCCAGGGCTATCGTTCTTTGCTGGCCTTGCGAAGCAAAAAATTTGGCTGTTTTTTGCTCTATTTCTATCAAAAAATCGTCACGATGCGGCCCTAATAAAGATACTTTACGATTAATTTCATTATTTAAAATTTTGGCCAATTCTTGCTCAAAAATAAGCTCTATTTGGCCTAAATCTTCAATATCTTCTTTGATAAATGATTTATAGCTTATTTTAACTTGCTCGCCACCGCTTAAATTATAATGATTTTGAGCAATCAAAGGCTTTAATTCGCTTAAAATTTGCAAACGCTTATAGATAATTAAGCTACCAACCTTAATTAATTGCTGATTATAACTTGATAATGCATCAAAATCAATATTTTTTTGCTTTAATAGTGCATTTCTGCAAGCAATAATTCGATTATATATTAAAAGTTGCTGGGTATAACCCTTATCAATCTGGCAAATTTGCTGATTAAGATAGCGCCGCCGCATATTAGGGCCGGCTTTAACAATATTAATATCCTCCGGCGAAAAAGTAACGCTATGCAAAAGGCCAATAACATCACTACGCCTGCTTAAGGCCTGATTATTTAGCTTATAACGCCGCCCTTTATTTTTTTGATAAGCGGCACTTAGGCTAAAATCATCCAAATTTTGCGAATAAATTTGGCCTTCTATATAAAAAAAGTCATTATTCCAGGCCAAAAGCTCATTCTCATTAACCGGCCTAAAAGAGGTAGCCAGGCTTAAATAAAAAATAGCTTCCAGTAAATTGCTTTTACCCTGGGCATTTAAGCCGGCCAATATATTAATATGCCGATGCCAATCTATATTAAGCTCTTCATAATTACGAAATTGTCTTAAAAGTAGCGATTTTATGAACAAGTTTTTTTCCTCTAATTAAGCGCCGGAAATTTTGCTAATTAAATGCTTGCGCTAATCTTTATTATATATGCCGCTAAGCCTAAAAATATACCTAGCGCGATACCCTAACCGGCAGCACCAAATAGATATAATCTATTTTTTGATCGCTATTTTGTTCGGTATCTGCTTCTTCTTTTTGCTCGGCTTGGGGGATAATAATGCCGGGGGTGGTTTGGCCGGTTAAATGAAAAGCAATATTATTTTCTTCGATAACCTTTAGGGCATCCAATAAATATTTAGCATTATAGCTGGCCTCTAGGCTTTCGCCTTCTAAGCTTGCCGGTAATTCTTCATGAATATTACCGATATCGGGTGAATCGGCAGTAAGAATTAGGCTATTTTGCTGCCAATTTAGGCAAACAATATTTGCTTTACCTTTGGCGGTATCCCTAGATAAAAGCGAGGCTCTTTCTAAGGATTCGCTTAATTTATTTTTTTCGATTTTAGTATGGGTTTTGTACAGATTTTCGGCCGGTAAAACTTGCTTATAATCAGGATATTTTCCGGATATAACTCGCGATACAAATACTATATTATCTAATTTAAAATAGGCCTGATTATTACCCACGGTAATTTCGATCATACCTTCATCATTGCCTGCTAAACGTGCTATTTCTTGCATGGTACGGCCGGGAATAATCAACTTTTCGATACCATCCCCTTGCCAGCT
This sequence comes from uncultured Peptococcaceae bacterium, assembly GCA_964368605.1. Classification (GTDB taxonomy): domain Bacteria; phylum Bacillota; class Dehalobacteriia; order UBA4068; family UBA4068; genus CAYJBP01. The sequence goes on from CAYJBP010000049.1 coordinate 8,211, forward strand.
TCCCTCGGCTTTAGCCAAGCGATGGGTATCGGAAGCCACCATTATTAATTTAGAGCCGTTAAACTCCAGCAAAATACCGGTAAATAAGGGCCTAACTTCGTCGGTGGCAACAGCAATAGATACCTGCTTAACCATGCGCTTAAACATCTTAACTGCAATTAATCCGCTTAAACCGTCCTCGGGCATTGGTAGGGCCGGGAATTCATCGGCATCAAAACAATGAATATTTATCTGTGATTGATCATATTTTATAATTAATTCTTCTTTACTATTACTTTCGAAAACAATTGGCCCATTTGGCAAATGCCTAACCAAATCCAATAAATTGCGGCCTGGAGCCACAATTAGGCCTTCTGCTTCGATATCGGCGTCTACTGTGCACTCCATGGCTAATTCCAAATCTGTGGCCTTAAAACAGATTTTATTAAGCCCTTGGCTTTGAATTAAAATACCGCTCAAGATAGGTAAGGTATTTTTATTACTAACCGCCCGCGAAACAGCCGCCACAGCAGAAAATAAATCTTCTTTGTTAATAGTAAACTTCATATTAATCCTCCTTAAATTAACTGATTTATTAAAAGCCAATGTGCATAAACATCAAAAAAATAAGCAAACAGTAAATATATTATATATATTATTCAGTAGTAGTAGTAGGGATGTTGATAATGGGGATAAATTGGCAAAATTGCTGCTAAACTACAAAAATTGGGCAAGTAAAAAATGTAGAAAAAGCTAAAAATATCAACATTGTTAGCGGATAAAATTGACAAAACGATAATAATCAAAATTTATCCGCAGTTTTTAAGCCTAAAAGCAACAGCTTTTGCACTAAGTTATCAACATAATTTTTAAAAGCAATTTTTTAAAAAATTAGTTTTCCCAAGTTTATCCCTAAAAAAACTGTTTTTTTAACTGATTAATAACAAGATATTTACATATTTGTTAACTTATTATATACCTTTTTTTAGGTTATGTCCAGCCAACAATAATAATAATAAAAAAAAAATAAAAAAATTTTAATTTAGGTATTGCCTTTTGATAAATTATGGTGTATAATAAATTTTGTTATGCCGCTGTAGCTCAGTAGGTAGAGCGCATCCTTGGTAAGGATGAGGTCACCGGTTCAATCCCGGTCAGTGGCTCCAGGCTTTTGCCTAGCCCCTCACATTTATAATGTGAGGGGTTTTTTTATTGGCTTTTGGGTTTACTGTGTTTATTGGATTGGGTCTTTTTATTATCTTTTTTTCTTGCTCCGTCAAGTTTTACAAGTCCCCATATCAAAAATACAACTGTTAAGCCTTGTGGCACATTAAATATACCTATAGTTGCTTCTATACCATTTGTATAATCTACATATACCCAAACAAAAGCACATAATATTAATAAAATTCCCCAAATTAAAGATTTTTTATCCATAATTTCTCCATAAGTTATAACAAACTAACTGCAATTAGTATATATCATAAAACACTTAAAAACAATATATAAAATATTAAGCTTGCTATTTAATAAATGAAAAAGAAGGAAAAAATATTAGCCCTTTAACCCAAATATATTTTTACCAGCTTATTTATAAACTTTAGCCCATCTTTACACATAAAAAACAGAATATATGGATAATTTTAGCTATCTTTAGCTGGCATATGTGGATATTGTGAATATGATGTTGATTAAATGTTAATCCATAATTAAATCAATATTTGCGCATTTTAATTATAAGTTTTTATGTAATAATAAAATGATGCCATAAGCATTTTTACTTATGGCATCATTTTAAAAAATATGCAAAAAGCTAAAAATTTATTGATTTTTAGCTTTTAATCATCCAAAATACTATCTATAATTCGGCTTAAATCGTCATCGCTGTAATAATCGATAACTATTTGGCCTCTATTTTGGCCGCCATTAATTTTTACTTTTACCCCTAAATGATTTTTAAGGCGCTTAGCAATATCATCATAGATAGCCTGTTGGGCTTTATCGGCCGGTTTTTGCTGTTTAGCTGCTGTTTCGGCCTTTTCTTTATATTTGCGAACCAGTTCTTCTGTTTGGCGCACCGATAAATTACGCTCCATAATTTGCTTAACCAATTCGGCTTGATCATGCTCATTATCGATAGGCAAAATTGCCCGAGCATGGCCGGCCGATATTTTGCGCTGATTAAGCAATTCTTTATAATGGCTAGGCAAACTATTAAGGCGCAGCATATTGGCTATATAGGGCCTACTTTTGCCTAAACGCTTAGCTAAGTCTTCTTGGGTATAATTATACAATTCTTGCAAATCTTTATAGGCCTCTGCTTCTTCCATCGGCTTTAAATCTTCCCTTTGAATATTCTCTATTAAAGATAATTCTCTGATTTGCTTTTCGTCTTGGATGCGCACAATACAAGGAATTTGTTTTAAGCCGGCAATACCGGCGGCACGGTAGCGCCTTTCGCCGGCCACAATTTGATAATCATCCTCGCCCAATTGCACCACAATAATTGGCTGCAAAATACCCAGCTCTTGAATAGATGCAGCTAATTCGCCAATTTTTTCGGCATCAAAATAGCGCCGCGGCTGATTTCGATTAGGGCTAATTACGCTTAGGCTTAAAAGCTGCACAGGTTCTCTTTGGCTACCTTCTTCGTTAAATATAGGGCTATTGGGAATAAGCGCAGCAAGACCACGCCCTAGGGCATTTTTTTTATTATCCATATTAGCACCTCGCTTAATTTTAGGATTTTACCTTATTATTTTTAGCCAAAAATTCTCCGGCAAGCAAAGCATATTGTTGAGCACCTTTTGATTTTGGATCATAATAAATAATCGGCATGCCATGGCTGGGCGCCTCGGAAAGGCGAATACTACGATGAATAAGCACATCATAAACCAAATGCCTAAAATACTGGCGCATTTCGGTAGCTACTTGAGCAGATAAGTTTGTGCGAGGATCGTACATGGTAAGTAATACGCCTTCTATTTTTAAATCATAATTTAAATTGGCGCGAACCAGTTCATAGGTAGATAATAGCTGACTAACCCCTTCAAGCGCATAGTATTCGCATTGAATAGGTATTAAAATAGAATCGGCGGCAGTTAAGGCATTAATAGTTAATAGGCCAAGCGAAGGCGGGCAATCGATAAATACAAAATCATACTGGCCATCAATTTTTTTTAAGGCCTGCTTAAGTTTACTTTCGCGCATAATTTTAGATACCAATTCTACCTCTGCCCCTGCCAATTGCATGGTAGCAGGCAAAACACTTAGGTTTTTATAGGCAGTATCGATAATTAAGGCCTCGGGCGAAACATCATTAATTAGGGCATCATAAAGGCAATGTTTAAGATTTTGCCGCTCAACACCCAAGCCACTAGAGGCATTACCTTGCGGATCGATATCGACAACTAAAATTTTCTGATCCAAATAGGCCAGCATAGCAGCCAAATTAAGAGTGGTTGTTGTTTTAGCAACCCCACCTTTTTGATTAACAATAGCAATAGTTTTAGTCATTTTGTTTCCCCTATATAATATAACATTAAATTCAATATTATTATAATTTCTTCATACAGTTGGCATATCCTGTTTCACGTGAAACATTTTTTGCTCTATTGGGGCTAAAACTAAAAAATTGCTAATAAAAATTATAAAGCCTAGTATAATGTTTCACGTGAAACACTATACTAGGCTAGTTAAAAGTATATAAATAAAAAATATTAAGGGTATAAAGATAATAAAAACAGACCATAATAAATAGTAAACATTTACTTAAAGAGGTACTTATTATGGTGCAAAGAGGAGAAATTTATTTTGCACAGCTTAATCCCGTGCAAGGATCGGAGCAAGGAGGCATGCGGCCGGTATTGATTGTGCAAAACGATATTGGCAATAATCATAGCCCTACAACTATTGTATTGGCAATTACATCACAAATCAGTAAAGCTCGCTTACCAACTCATGTAGAATTGGCTAAGGAAATAAGCGGCTTAGAACGCGATTCGGTAGTATTGGCCGAGCAAATTCGCACTATCGATAAAAGTAGATTGCGCCAAAAGGTTGCTGTTTTAAAAAAACCGGCCATGTTGCGCATAGCTTATGCCATGGCAGTAAGTATCGGGCTATACGAAAAAAACTAAAAGATTTTTGTTTTTTTAGTAATGAGTTGATAATCCGGGTTACTAGGGAAGAAAGCATAAAAATTTATTTTAAAAGCAAAGGCTGAACTTGCCTATTTTTTAAAGCATAAGCGCAGCTAATTGGTACTTTAGTCATGTCGGCGATTAATGAATTTGGTTTTTGTAAGGCATCGTCTTGGCCAAATGGTACAAAATAAATATGCTTGCAATTTAATAAATAACCAATATTTTTGGCATTCGCACCCAGCCCATCATTGGTAGCTATGGCCAAAACTAAAGGCCGCCCATTACGCAAATGAGCCTTGGCAGCCATTAGTACAGGGCTATCGGTAATACCTGCTGCCAATTTGGCTAAAGTATTACCCGTGCAAGGGGCAATTATCATTAAATCTAATAGTTTTTTAGGGCCAATTGGCTCGGCCTTAACTATGGTATCAATTATCTCGCAAGGGGCGCAAATCTCTAATATTTGATCTTGCCAATAATCTGCACGGCCAAATTTAGTATCGCTTTTGGCCACAGCCTCGGATATGATTGGCATAATATCCGCATTATAGCCCCTTAAGGCTGCCATTGCTAAGATAGCTTCGTTTAAAGTGCAATGCGAGCCGGTTAAGCCAAAGCCAATTTTAAGATCGGCCAAACTTGCTTCCCAGCTATAATCGCTAGTCATTGATTCTGTCATAATTATTTCCTCCAATTAAGTTATAGGTATTTAAATGATCGATAATGATTTTTGGGTAAATTTCGGCCAAAATTTTACCGGCAAAAAGAGGGCAATGCTTGCCGGGCAAGCCGGCTGCCAAAATAGCATTAATGCCCAGCTTAGATGCCAAGGCAAAATCGGTTCCGCCGGGGTTGGCCGCTAAATCAATAATTGTAACATTCTGTTTTAATTGCGGCAAAACTTGGGCATCCAAAAGCAAATAAGGAGCTGTATTAAAAATATAATCGCAATTAATGCTTTCTTTAATCCAAGAAGGCCAGCTTAAAGTGGTAAATCCGTCGGCTTCGGCCTCGCTTAGGCGCAATTGATTGCGGTTTGCAATATAAATCTGCATATCTAAACCCTGTAAACGGCTTGCTAAGGCCTTGCCAATACGGCCATAACCTATTATTAGGGCTTTTTTGCGATATAAAATATCCTGATTGGCATTTAACGCCAAGCTTAATGCGCCTTCGGCAGTAGCCTTGGCAAAAGGCTGGGCTATTTCTTCTATATCCAGTGTTTCTATTAAATGCAAATTATGCGTTAAAGAAATTTGCTGCAAATAGGGCGAAATAACACCACTTAAACATAGGGCATTTTTTTTGGCTAAGCCAAAATCTGCAGCATCAACAGTTAATTCCAAGCCTTCGGCATTATGTAGCCTTGGGCCATCACGCAAGGGTGGCACCGGCAAAATAATAGCCAAAGCATCTTTAAGAGCAGCATCTGTTCGGGTGCAATATATAGCTTTAGCAGGCAATGCTTGCGGCTCGCGGCCGTATACAAAAACCTGCCAACCTTTATTGGCCAAAGCGGCTGCCACCATCATCTCGCGGTTATCCCCGCCTAAAATTGCTATTTTGGGCATAACGGGCATCAATCTGGTATTTTTCAACCTACTCACCTCATTATTAGGGCTTGCAATTGGCGCAGCCTAAATATAGTTCATTATATGCAAAATTTAAGGGCAAGGTGTAGCAAAAAGCGGTTTTTTCTATTTACATTGGCGAAAATACATATTATAATAGAAGTAATGACAAAAAATAAAGGAGAAATCATAATGAAAAAAGCGCTAATAATAATTGCCATAATCTTGGTACTGGCCGCGGCCTGTATACTTTGGCTATTTCCGACCATGTTTGGGATACAGCTTTCTACCTATAGCCCCCTGCCATCGCAAACGGAACCCATTCAATCCACCGAGCAGGCCGATGATATGCCAAGCCCGGAGCAGCCCGAGCAACCCGAAGAACCTGCCGAGCCTGCGCCGTCTATTCCCACCGTGGACGATGAAGAGCCAATCGAGGCCGATGCCAACATAGAAGAAGATGCGGATTCCGAGGCTAATCCGGAAGCTGCGGATGATGAATTACTTATTGCCGATGCTGATGAGGATATCGAGGACATCGACACTGATGCCGATGAAGATTCCGACATCGATGCTAATGAAGACATCGATGCTGATACCAACACCGACACTGACACCGATGAGGACACCGATACTGATGCGGAAGCCGACACCGATACCGAAGCGGACACTGATGCGGAAGCGAATGAGGAAGCAGATATTGAAATTGAGGCTGTTTTGGCTAATGATGATGATGCTAATGATGACGATGCTAATGAAGAGACTGATGAGCAAGCCGAGCAAAATGATGCTGATCAAGGGTCATCAATATTAAGCGAGGCAAGCACTATTGACAAGGTAGCGGATGCCGCCTTGGCCGCAACCGAAGCGGCGATAGAGGCTGCTATTGCAGCCGCCGAAGCCAGCGATGCTGTTTTAGAAGGCGATGCCCTAAGAGCTGCACAAGCAGCGGCTCAAGCAGCGGCTAAAGCGGCGCAGGCCGCAGCGCAAGCTGCTCAAGCAGCGCTGGAGATGAGCCGTGGCGAAGATTAAGCATTTAGATAAGCCGTATATTTAAATTCCTGTTAAAGGAGTAATTATGAAAAGTTTAATGGACACTATCGGCAATACGCCCTTGATTGATGCTAATTTTTTGCTGGCAGAAAATGACGGGCAGAATACTTTGTCTTTAAAGTTGGAGTATTTTAATGCCGGTGGCAGTGTAAAGGATAGGGCGGTAAAGTCGATGGTTGAGGCTGCCGAAGCCGCAGGCAGATTAAAGAAAGGCAGTTTAATAGTGGAGGCTACCAGTGGTAATACCGGTATAGCCTTGGCAATGATTTGTGCAAATAAAGGCTATCGTTTAATTTTAACAATGCCCGAAAACATGAGCCTTACCAGACGCAAATTATTGGCGGCCTATGGAGCAGAGCTTATTTTAACGCCGGCGGCGAAGGGTATGCAAGGAGCGGTAGATCAAGCACAAGAAATACTGTCCAAAAATGAGGATGCTTTTATTACAGATCAATTTAAAAACGAGGCAAATCCTTTGGCGCATTATCAGACAACAGCGCCCGAAATTTGGCGAGACAGCCAAGGAAAAATTGATATTTTGGTATTAACATTTGGCACAGGAGGAACGATAAGTGGTTGTGCTAAAAGGTTAAAAGAGTTAAATCCTAAGCTAAAGGTGGTTGCGGTAGAGCCTGCGGAGTCTCCTTTATTAAGCGAGGGTAAGGCGGGCCGTCATGCGATACAGGGAACCGGTGCAAATTTTATCCCTGCTATACTAAGGCGCGATTTAATTGATCAGATTATAACTATACCTGGCGAGCAGGCAATTGCCACAGCCGAAAAGTTGGCTAAAAAAATGGGTGTTTTGAGCGGAATTTCCGGCGGTGCGGCTGTTGCGGCCAGCTTAAAAGTGGCGGCACAGGTGCAGGGTAAAAATATTATCAGCCTTATCCCCGATGGAGGCGAAAGGTATTTAGATTAAGTTAAATAGCTGCGTATAGGTGGTCTTTTGCTTCTTTTCTTTCCTTAGGGTGGCTGATATAATCCGAACCGAAGTTGCATACCCTAAAAGAATAACAAACGCAGATAAGACTTGTGGATACAGTACCTAAGTAATAGGATAACTGATTAATCTAGCAAATGTAGTTGGAGCAGTATTTTGTATTTTCCAGGTGGGGCGGTTTTTGCCCCGTCTGGAAAATACAAAAT
>CAYJBP010000050.1:0-15869 GCA_964368605.1 uncultured Peptococcaceae bacterium
GCTAAACCCTGCGATTTTTTGTAAAAAAGTCGAGTAAAACTTTTAGCGTTTTTGTGCGTGTTTTTCCATGTTTACATGTTGGTCGTCCACAAATTCTATGCCTTCTGCTTTTAATAATTGATATTGATTAGCAAAAATTGGGCTGATTCGCCCTTGCTTATTTACCACCCGATGACATGGAACACTATCATCCTTACAACTATACATAGCCTGCCCCACAACCTTAGCCCGTCTGGGATTACCCGTTAAAAGCGCTATTTGCCCATAAGTTGTTACCTGCCCATAAGGTACTGCCTTAACTAAATCATATATTTGCTGATATAATCTGCTCATCTGCTTCCCTTTTAATTCAAATAGTTCTCTAAAGTGCTAAATAATTTATCAACCTCAATCGGCTTGGCAATATGACCATTCATTCCGGCTGCCATACAGGCCTGCTCATCCTCTTTAAATGCATTGGCTGTCATCGCTATAATCGGAATCTCCTGAGCCTTAGGCGCACTTAAAGCACGGATATTCTTAGTTGCGCTAATCCCATCCATCAATGGCATCTGTATATCCATTAAAATTAAATCATATTTATCCATATTCTGCTGGAAAATCTCATAAGCCTCTTTACCATTGGTGGCTATATCAATATTTAACTTGCTATCTTCCAAAATGCTTAATACAATCTCACGGTTAATCTCGATATCCTCGGCCAAAAGTACAAACTTATGCTGCCAATCATCAGGCGCAAGCTCATTATTATCAGACTTGCCCTTAACAATGCCCGATCCCACCATTTGCACCACTGTATCAAAAAATGTCGAGGGCATTATTGGCTTGGCTAAAAACTTATTTACCCCATGATCGGCCGCCTCATTACGTATTTCGTCCCAGTTATATGAAGAAATCATTATAACTTGCGCTGCCGAACCGGTTAGCCTTTGTATTTCCGATGCGGTTTCGGCACCGTTTAGCCCGGGCATACTATAATCAATAAAACAAATATCATATTGTATACCCTTGCTTAAATTAGCTTTTACCAGCTCTAAAGCTTCCTCGCCGCTATTTACTATATCATGGCTTAATCCGGCATCGCTTAAAATATGGCTAAAGTTCTCGCAGGCAATCTCCGAATCATCTACAATCAAAATCTTTACATCGCTACTTAAAACAGCATCAGCGGCAATTAACTCGCGCTTATTACCCCAGCCTATTTCTATCTCGAAAATAAATTTTGCGCCTTTGCCTTCTTCGCTTTCCAGCCAAATCTTACCGCCCATTAATTCGATAATCTTTTTGCAAATAGCCAGCCCCAGACCTGTTCCGCCATATTGACGAGTAATAGAACCATCGGCCTGCTCAAAAGATTGAAATAGATTTTTTTGACGGTCTAAAGATATACCTACCCCGGTATCATTAACCTCGATATGTAATAAAGATTTATTGTCACTAATAGCCTGCTCTTTGACTATTAAAGTTATTGTACCATAATTGGGGGTAAATTTTACAGCATTGCTCAATAAATTAGTTAATACTTGCGAGATGCGTAATTCATCGCTAACCATATTATGCTCAAAAAGATGATCAAATATATATTGGAAATCCAACTGTTTTTCGTCCATTTTTACCTGGATAACATTAAAAACATGCTCCATCATGCGATCAAAATCAAATTCGCTTTCGACAATTTCCAGCTTATTGGCATCAATTTTGGACATATCCAAGATATCATTAATCAGGCTTAATAATTGCTGAGATGACGAATTTACCTTGCCTAAATAGTTTTGGATTTTGTCTAAATCGCTATTTTTACGAGCCAAATTGGTCATGCCGATAATCGCATTCATCGGGGTGCGAATTTCATGGCTCATTCTGGATAGGAAGTCGGATTTGGCCTGGGCACTTAAAATAGCTTTTTCTTTAGCTTCAAGTAAGTCATGGGCGGTAGCCTGTCGGTCGATGGCCGAGGCAATTAAGGTTCCGCCTACAGTTAAAATATCCTTTTCTTCTTTAGAAAAATGGCGAACAGACTTTGTTTCGTCAAAACCGACAAAGCCCCAAAAGTTGTTTTCGATATAAATCGGTACTACCATCATCGCTTTAACTTTTTTCATCACAGGAAAAGAAGCAAAAACCTGATCCATGTCCACTGTTTCATTATTTAGGGTGCGGGTAGTATCATAAAACTGCTCCCAGCCGGGATAGATTTTATTATATGACAAATTTTGCGGAAACAGCTTCGGATTAGGGGCCTCAAAAACCTCCAAATTAGCCCATTCGGCTAGCTTAGAGCAGTAAATTTCATCATCAATAATCGTGTTTTTCCATAAATAACTGCGATCTACTCCTACCGCCTTGGCGGCAATCTCTAAAGATAAATTAATCGAGGTATCAAAATCAGAATCATTTTTGCTTAATAGCAAAATAGCAATGCTATTTACCGCATTTAATAATTTATCGCGATTAACCAAAACTTGCTTGGTATCGATTAAATCCTGCATAACTCGGTTATGAATTATTGATGCAATCATAGCATTAGTATTGGATTGCAAAATTTCTACCTGCTCGCTAGAATAAGTTTGCTCGCTATGACAATTGGCAAAACCAACAAATCCCCAAAACTGGCTGTTAATATGTATTGGGATAATCAGTATCGACAAAATGCCTTGTGCCTCCAGGCTTACTTGCTCTTCTGTGCCCAAATCTTTAACTGCACAATTAACAATTATACTTTTTAGGCAATACTCTTTCCAGCCCGGCACATTATCATAATCCAAATCCGGTACCGCAAATTGCTTATACGAATCGGGATTTAGAGCCTCATCACCCAAATTACGATACCATTGATATATTTGCTTGGCAAGTATTTTATAATCTTTAAAGTAATTTTCCCAAATATACATGCGATCAACATCAATGGCTAAACTTAGTGCTTGCATACTCTCCAGGATGATTTGTTCAAAATTTTCAGGAACGGCCGAGATTAAATTTTGGCCAATTTCGGATACTGTGTATAAAAGTTGATCATTGTTTGAATTATTCATAGCGTACTCCTTGTATAAGTATATTTGCAGAGTAACCTACTATTATTATATAATATTTAATGTTTAAAATCAATAAAATTTATAAATTGGCTGAAATTTATAAAAAAAGTTATAAAATAATAGATAAATTTATTGTAATTGTCACAAAATTAGCGTATAATAATATATGTATTATCTTACACGGTAATAACAAAATTTGAAGGCGAGGTATTATTATGCAGTATAAGATTGATGGCGGCAGTTTACCGATACTTAGTTGTGCTTTAGAGCCGGGCGAGGCCATTATTAGCGAAGTTGGTGGCCGTGCCTGGACCCGCGGTAATATCACTACCGAAACAACAGGTGGTGGCGGTGCCAAAAAAATGTTGGGTAGAATGTTTAGCGGCGAGAGCTTGTTTATGAGTAAATATACAGCTCAAGCTCCTTCGGAAATCACCTTTACCTCTAGCTTCCCCGGTGCTATTAAAGCTATCGAGCTTGCACCCGGCCAAGCAATTATCTGCCAAAAGAGCTCTTTCCTTTGCGCTACCGATGGCGTGGATTTATCTATTCATTTTAATAAAAAAATTGGCTCCGGCATTTTTGGCGGCGAAGGCTTTATCATGCAAAAAATTACCGGCCCCGGCATTGCCTTTGTTGAAGTTGATGGCTTTGCCTCCGAATATACCTTAGCTCCCGGCGAGCGCATTGTTTGCGATACCGGCGTTTTAGTACTTATGGACGAGACCTGCTCGATGGATATCGAAATGGTTAAAGGTCTTAAGAATAAATTATTAGGCGGCGAAGGTTTAATCGATACCGTTATCACAGGCCCGGGTAAAGTTTGCTTACAATCGATGTCTATCGAAAAATTAGCCGGCAAATTAATTCCTTTTTTACCTACCGGTGATTAAATAATTGTTTTAAAAGTGGGGCTGTCGCAATAAAAAATTTGCGGCAGCCTTTTTTAAGTTTTTTGCCGCGCTCTTTTAGTAGCTTGTTTTTGTATAATTGAAAGAATTTAAGTTCAAAAGATTAAGACCTTTGCTTTTTGTAAAAAGCAAAAGCAAAAACTTTTAGAATATCATTTATTGGCTTTGCAGGAAATAAACATATAAAGTAGAATAAATTATGTTGGCATATTTATGATATAGTTTTCATATTCTGTAAAGAATTAAAGGAGCTAAAAGATGAATTATGATTTAATTATTGTCGGTGGCGGTATTGGTGGCTTAATGGCTGCTTATCGAGCTAATCAACTACATCCCAATTGGAAAATTGCCCTTTTTGAAAGAGGCGACACCTTGCGCCATAGACAATGCCCCATTACCAAAGGGCGTTCGGCTACCTGCATTCGTTGCCGTACCTGCGCTATTATGGAAGGCATGGCCGGTGCCGGTGCTTTTTCGGATGGCAAATTTGTTAAATCTACCGAGTATGGAGGCTGGTTGCCCGATTATTTAGGCAATGAGCAAACCCTTAAATATATCGATTTGGTCGATGAGGTTCTTTTAAACTTTGGGGCAACCAAAAAAGTTTTTGTGCCTTCCGACGAAATCAAGGCCGATTGTGCCCGTTATAATTTGCATTTGCAGCAGGCTATTGTTAAGCATTTAGGTTCGGATGGCAATTATCAAACTATGCTTAACTTAATCGATTATCTGCAAGAAACAATCGATATTTATACCAAATCGCCGGTTATTTCGCTAGATCCAACCAGCCATACTTTGCGTACCGAAAAAGGTACTTATGATGCCGAGCATATTATTATTGCTGTGGGTAGGGTAGGCTCGCAATGGTTCGAGGGTTGGTGCCGTCAGCATAAAATTGCGGTAGAGAATAATCAGGTGGATATTGGGGTTAGGGTGGAATTATCGCGCAGTATTTGGCAGCATATTTCCGATAAAATTTATGAGCCTAAAATCCTTTATAAAACTCGTCAATATGGCGATACTTGCCGCACATTTTGCTTTAATGTAGGCGGTTTTGTGGTGGTTGAAAATTCTGATGGTGTTTTAACGGTAAATGGTCATGCCCATGCCGATGAGGCTGCTAAAAGTGCCAATTCTAATTTTGCGCTTTTGTCTACCACTAAGTTTACCCAGCCTTTTAATCAGCCTTTAGACTATTTAAAGCATATTGCCCAATTAGGCAATATGATTAGCGGCGGTGGCGTAATTGTGCAGCGTTTTGGCGATTTATTGCAAGGCAGACGCAGCACCGAAGAGCGTATTGCCCGTAATGAGGTACGGCCTACTTTGGCGGCTGTGCCCGGCGATTTATCACTATGTTTGCCCAAGCGCCAATTGGATAATATTATCGAAACCATGCAAGCTTTAGATAATATTGCCCCGGGCACGGCGGCTTCGCCTACCTTGCTTTATGGGGTAGAGGCTAAGTATTATAGCATTAAGCCTAATTTTATCAATGATAAATTTGAAATTGCCAAAGGAATTTATGCTATTGGTGATGGCAGCGGCGTTACTCGTTCGCTTTCGCAAGCCGGGGCAATGGGTTTATATGTTGCCGAAAATTTAGTTTAAACTTTTTTTGGAAAATATTTGACAATTTGGCAGTTTGTTTATATAATATACGTTGTAAAATAGATAATAAGTAAACGCAGATGCGGGAGGTAGTTTTTTTTATGGCAATCGAGCTCGGCAGTGTTGTAGATGGTTGTGTTACCGGAATAAGTAAGTTTGGGGCTTTTGTGCAATTACCCGATGGAAGCACCGGCTTGGTACATATTTCGGAAGTGGCCGATAGTTATGTTAAGGATATTAGCGAACATTTAAAGGTTCGTGATAATGTGCGGGTAAAAGTAATAGATACCAGCGTAAGCGGTAAAATAGGTTTATCGATTAAGCAGGCCATACCCACGCCGCCACCCATTTATGATGAAAAGCCGCAGCAGTTTTCCGGCGAAGCCTTCGAGGATAAATTATCCCGCTTTATGAAAGATAGTAATGAAAAATTGGTAGCCTTAAAGCGTCATCAAGAAGGTGGCCGTAAGGGGCGCAAATCATGAAAAACTGGGCTGCGATTGATATTGGTTCTAATACAGTGCAGCTCTTAGTGGCCGAAAGTGCAGATAATGTGCATTTTCGGCCCTTTTTGCAAGCACTTAAAACAACCCGTTTAGGGGCGGGATCGCAAACTAAAACCCTACCTAAGCAAGCTATTGCCGATACTTTGGCTGCTATTGACGGATATTTGCAAATGATGGCGCCCTATCAAATTGCCGGTTTGCGCTTAATAGCCACCTCGGCGGTACGGGATGCTGTAAACCGTGATGATTTATTATTGGCTTGCAAGGAGCAACTTGGTTTAAGTATTGATATATTAAGCGGCGAGGAAGAGGCCTATTTATCTTTTTTGGGGGTAAGCCCTAATTTTGCTAAGGCTTCTAAACCGCAACTGGTAATTGATATTGGCGGTGGTTCTACCGAGCTTGCCACGGCATTAAATGGCCAAATTAGCGGCCGCAGTTTTAATATTGGCGCGGTAAGGGCGCAGGTAGAGGGTATTGATATTATTGAGTTTATCAAAGATAGCTTGGTTGATTTTAATTTGCCATTGGGTAGTGAGGTTTTGGGGGTAGGGGGTAGTATTACAACTGCTGCCGGTTTATTATTGGGTTTAGATGAATATCAGCGTGATAGGATTGACGGTTTTATTTTAAGTAAAGCAGCGCTTAATGGTTTAGTGATGAAATTAAAGCCTATGAGTATTGAGGGGCGTTGTGGATATTCGCCACTATTGATTAAAAGGGGCGAGATAATAGTAGAGGGGTTAACAATTTTAGTGGCGATTATGGATAATTTGGGGATTGAGCGATTAAAGGTTTGCGGTGGAGGAGTGCTGGATGGCTGCATAGTAAAGCAAGCCAAATCCGGGTATTGTGCAAACAATACCTAAAAAGTTTTTTGATTCTTTTTTACAAAAAAGAATGGTCTTAATCTTTTAATCTTTTGAACTTAATCTTTCAATTATGTAAATGAATGCTAATATAAGTGAGCAAAATACCCTTAACTAAAAGCAAACGGAGCTGAGAATTGCTAAAAATTGAAAGAAAGCTGCTATTTTTATTTGCGAAGCAAATAAAAATGAAGTGCCCTTTGTTGAAGTATGGAATATTTTGATTTTGAAAGGAATTTCATCCCAGCTAAATAGCCATGCAAAAATTAACAAAATGGCAGATACTACAAAGTATTAAAAACTTTTAATCTTTATAAACATTGATTTATGTACGAAAATATGCTATTATTTAATAAATAAATAATAGGGGGTTGTAATTATGACAAAGAGTTTTAAGTTTATGGCTTTATTTGTACTTGTTTTAACTTTGGTATTAGCCCTGCCTTTGATGGCATTTGGTTTGCCTAGTGGGATTAGTGCGCCGAGGGATATTGCTGATTTCTCGTCAAGCTGGGCTGGAGGAGTTGACTTTGCTTTTGCTTATGAAAACCCTGTTATTCCCCCATATAATGCAACTGATTTATGGTCTACAGTTAAATTGGAATTTGTAGAAGAGCCAATGGATAGTAGCTTTACTATTAATGTTGATGTTAACAATTTAGATCCTGCCAAACATCGGGTAGTAGCTATACCATATGGTTATATCACAGATACATCAACCGGCGCTGTAAATTTTACAGGTGAAGCTATTTCGGCACAGGTTAAGAGTGGGGAGTTTTCTTTTACAGTTTCTTTTCAAGCAGTCAGCGATACTCGAAACCTAGCCTTCTTCATCACCGAAGGCTCCGACCCCATCGATGTAAACCGTTATCATAATAATGTAGAATTAGTAGATGGCGGCAATAATGCTTATCTTAAATACGGCAATAAAACCAGTAGAGCCGTAGGCGGTATGGCCGATCTTAAAGTTAATGGTACACCTACCGTTTATGCCGACCCCGGCACCAAAACAAATGCCATTTTTGATGGCTTTACCATCACAACCAGCACCGGCAGCGATATTACCCCAACTATTAATGATCCTGCCGCCGGCGAAACAGCCTATTCCTTTAAAATCCCCAGCGGCGCAAAAGATATTACCTATACCCTAACCGCTAACTGGATTTATGATGGCTATGATCAAGAAGAATTTAATGTTACCTTTGCCAATGTAGGCACAGGCGGCTCTACCGATACCACTGCCATGGTAGAATCTACCGTTAATATTAATGCCGGCACCAAAACCGATGCTACCTTTACCCATTGGACAGTAGAAATGGTAGAAGAATGGCCTTTAAATGATTTTGATGCTAATGCCGCCAACACCGGTTTTGTAATGCCGCCCCAAGATGTGCATTTAATTGCCAACTGGGTGGCAACAGGCGAGCCTGTTTTTACTGATGACCCGAACAATGACCCCAATAATGACCCAAATAATGATCCGAACAATGACCCCAATAATACCGATACCGGCTTAACCGAAGAAGAATTAATCGGTTTAGATGATGGTCAAGCTCCCAGCGGCTCTTTAAACTTGCCCAGTGGCCAACATCAAAATCCCCAAACCGGGATTCCCGAGGCGCCTCGCCCGGTTGCCGATTTAAGCTATTGCCCTGCTATCCTCAATAAAGAAGAAGATGATGAAGAAGAATAATTTTTAGGTTTTTGAGGGGGGCTGTCGCAATGCGATAGCCCCCCTCCTTTTTTGCATCTATGATGGTTTTCGGCTTCTTGCTTGAGCTGTGGGCTGTTTTGGCTTCGCCAAAAGGCGCCGGTTTTAAGCCAACTTTTTTCCTTTGCTGCTTTTATTCTTCCATTTGGATTTGCTTGCTTAGTTTTTTTTGTTGGCTTAAAACCTTTTTTAAGACCTTGGGGGCTCTGCCCCCAATACCCCCACAATTTTTTGAAAAAAATTGATTAAAACTTCTTAAAACATAACTTTAGCGGCAATAAAATTGCTTAGCCCCCCTTGACATTTCTTTAACTTTTTTATATGATTAAGGATAGACTATATTAGGAAATGAGGCTTATTATGAGCGAGAAAAAAACATTCTATATCACCACGCCAATTTATTATCCCAGCGATAATCCCCATATCGGCCATGCCTATACCACGGTGGCCTGCGATAGCATGAATCGCTATAAAAAAATGCGCGGTTTTGATAGCTATTTTCTAACCGGCACCGACGAACATGGCCAAAAATTACAGCGTAGAGCCGCCGATGCCGGCATGGAACCTAAAGAGTTTATCGATGGCATTATCCTTAAATTTAAGGATTTATGGCGCACCTTGATGATTGATTATGATGATTTTATCCGCACCACCGACGATCGCCATAAAAAATATGCCCAAGACTTATTCCAAGCCATCTATGATAAAGGTGATATCTATAAAGCCGAATACGAAGGCTGGTATTGCATCCCTTGCGAAACCTTTTTTACCGCCCGTCAGGCCAGCGAGGACAAGCTTTGCCCCGATTGCGGCCGCCCTTTAGAAACAATGAAAGAAGAAAGCTATTTCTTCAAAATGAGCAAATATACCGATGCCTGGCTTAAGTTTATCGAAGAAAACCCCGACTTTATTCGCCCCGAAAGTAGGCGTAAAGAAATGGTTAACTTTGTAAAACAAGGCCTGGAAGATTTATGTGTATCACGCACTACCTTCGATTGGGGTATTAAAGTTCCTTTTGATCAGCGCCATGTAATTTATGTTTGGTTCGATGCCTTAATCAATTATATCTCGGCCTTAAAAGAAAATGGCGAGGGCAAGGATATTTATAATCAATATTGGCCGGCCGATGTGCATATGGTGGGCAAAGATATTATCCGTTTCCATACCATTATTTGGCCGATAATTTTGATGGCCGCCGATTTGCCGCTGCCTAAATGCGTGCTCGGCCATGGTTGGGTTTTAATCGATGATGGCAAAATGAGTAAATCCAAAGGCAATGTGGTCGATCCGATTGTGCTTTCGCAAAAATACAGCCCCGATGCCATCCGCTACTTCCTAATGCGGGAAATGGGCTATGGTCTTGATTGCAATTATACCGAAGAAGGCATGGCCTTAAGAATTAATACCGATTTGGCCAATGATTATGGCAATTTGCTTAGCCGCGCCACAGGTATGCTCAATAAATTCCAAGAAGGGATTATTATTAAGCCTACGGTAGCTACCGAATTTGATGCCGAATTGATTGCCTTAGCCGAAGCTATGCCCCAACGTTTTGGCGATTTGATGGATCAAATGCGTTTTAGTGATGCCCTAGCCGAGCTTTGGAAATTGGTCAATAAAGCCAATAAATATATCGATGATACCGCACCCTGGGCCTTAAATAAAAATGGCGAAAAAGACAAATTAGCCGCTGTTTTATATAATATTGCCGAAACTATGCGTATTGTTACGATTATGGCCACCCCGATTATGCCGGCCATTGCCCAAAAAGTTTGGCAACAATTAAATATTACCGAGCAAACCGAGTTGCATAGTTGGGATAGCCTAAAATGGGGCTTATTGCCCGGCGATATCAAAATCAATCGTGGCGAGCCTTTATTCCCCCGCCTGGATTTAGAAAATATTGACCAATTGCCGCTTAAAACCGAAAATCAACAGGCTGCCAAAGCCTCAGATGCACCACAAGCAGTAGCTACCGAAGAAGAATTTATCGCCATGGAATTAGAGGCCGAAGTAACTATCGATCAGTTCAAAACCATGGATATGCGAGTAGTTAAGGTTTTGGCCTGCGAAAAAGTACCCAAAACCGATAAATTATTAAAGTTCGACTTGCAAATGGGTACCGAAAGGCGCACTATTATTTCCGGCATTGCCGAATTTTATCAGCCGGAAGAATTAGTTGGCAAAAATCTAATTGCTATTGCCAATTTAAAGCCTGTAAAAATCCGGGGCATAGTATCAAAAGGCATGCTGCTCTCTGCGGTTAATGATGCCGATCATAAGCTGGAATTATTAGAAGTACCAAGCATCGAAAGCGGAACAAGAATTAGCTAAAAAACGGGGGCTGCGCAAATTAATATAGTGTGCAGCCCCCTAAAAGGTTCTTTGTTTATGAACTTAAGGAGAATAATATGTTATTTGATAGCCATGCCCATATTGATGATCGCAAACTATTTGCCGATTTAGAAAATATTTTAGAGCGCGCCGAACAATCCCAGGTAAAGCAGGTATTAAACTGCGGAGCAGATTGGCCATCCTCCTTAATGAGTGTGCGCCTGGCCGAAAAGTACCCTGGCCGTATTTATGCGGCTGTGGGCGTGCATCCCCATGATGCCAAGGACTTAAACGAGGAAATTTTGGCCAAGCTAAGCGATTTAGCCCAAGAAAAAACGGTAGTGGCCTGGGGCGAAATCGGCTTGGATTATTATCATAATCATTCACCCAAAGAAGCGCAGCAACTAGCTTTTAGGCAGCAAATTGCCGCCGCTAAGCAGCTAAAAAAGCCAATTATCATCCACGATCGTGATGCCCATCAAGATATATTAAATATTATCAAAGAAGAAGATGGCGGTGCCAATGGTGGCATTTTCCATTGCTTTTCCGGTAGCTGGGAAATGGCTAAAGAATGTATGAAACTGGGCTTTTTAATTTCATTTGCCGGCCCGGTTACCTTTAATAATGCCGTAAAATTACAAGAGGTGGCCAAAAAAGTTCCGGCCGATATGATGCTTATCGAAACCGATTGCCCTTATTTAACACCGCATCCTTTTAGGGGTAAATTGAATGAGCCGGCCAAAGTAATTCATGTGGCCGAAAAATTGGCAGAACTAAGGCAAGTTAGCTATCAAGAAATTTGCGAAATAACCCGCAATAATGCCTGTAGAATTTTTGGTATTGAGCAATAAGGAGGCTAATAATGAGCAAGCAATATAATTTTGATCATCTAATTAAACGGGATAATTCCGATAGCATTAAATGGCAGTTTATGAGCAATTTTGATTCTCGGGCTAAGCATGATGATATATTGCCCTTTTGGGTAGCCGATATGGATTTGCCCTGCGCCGAGCCGATAATCGAAGCCTTGCATCGGCGTATCGATCAAAACATATTTGGTTATAGTAATATGGATGATAGCTTTTATCGGCCGATTATCGATTGGTATCGGCGCCGTTTTAATTGGCAAATCGAGCGAGAGAATATTTTTTTCTCGCCGGGTATTGTCAGCGCGATTTCCTTTTTAATTCAAATGCTAACTAAGCCCGGCGAAGGAATAATCATTCAACCGCCGGTATATTATCCCTTTGCCAAGCAAATTTTGGCAGGTGGACGGCAAATTGTTGATAATCCGCTTATTTGTGATCAAAATGGTTATTATAGCATCGATTTTGATGATTTGGCCATTAAGCTTAAAACTCATAAAATATTGCTGTTTTGTTCGCCGCATAATCCGGTTGGCCGTGTTTGGCAAGAAGATGAACTTAAACGCCTGGTTAAGCTATGTGCCGAGCATCAGGCTATTATTATCTCCGACGAAATTCATAATGATTTATTGCGTCGTAATCAGCAGCATTTTGTGCTGGAAAATCTTTGCCCCGAATATAAGGATAATATTATTACCATGTTAGCGCCCTCTAAAACCTTTAATTTAGCCGGCTTGCAATTTTCGCATATTATCATCAATAATCCTCAAATAAAAGAACAATGGCTGCAATTTGTTGATAATCAGCTAGCTGTTCATTTTCCTAATTGCCTTAGTATTTCTGCAGTACGGGCAGCCTATCAAGCAGGCGAGCCTTGGCTAGAGCAAGTGCTGGATTATTTAGATGATAATATCAATTTTGCTGCTGATTTTATAGCTAAAAGCCTGCCTCAAGCCATATTTTGCCCTCCCCAGGGCAGCTATTTGCTGTGGCTTAATCTAAAGGGCTATAATTTTGATGACACTCTTTATGGCCGCCTAATTGAAGAGGGTAGAGTATTAATCGAGCATGGCATTATCTTTGGCGAATGCGGCAAGGATTATGTGCGTATTAATATTGCTTGCCCTAAACCCCTGTTAAAGCAGGGATTGGAACGTATTGCGGCCGTTATAAATGCTAAATCCTAACATTTTTAGAAAAAATATTAAAAAATGTTAAAAAATAACTTGCATTATTAGCAAATGTTTGTTATACTATATAGGTGTGCAAATACTTGTTAGGCAAGTTATATGGAGTGGTATCGAAGTGGTCATAACGAGCTGCACTGGAAATGCAGTGTACCTCCGGGTACCGCGAGTTCGAATCTCGCTCACTCCGCCAGCAGCGTGGCGCTGCACCCAAAGTCGCGCTCTAGGTTCAGCCTAGAGCGCGATTTTTTTCGCCCACTGCCAATTGATATCTATTAGATGATGGAGGATATAAAGATGAGATGTAGCAAATGTGGCAATGAAAATTGCACAATTATTAATGAGGTTACTACTACGGGTAAAGATTTCTCGGCAGGGAAGGGCTTATGCGGAGCAATTTTATTAGGACCTATCGGTATCCTTTGTGGTGCTTGTGGTAAAGGCAAAAAAACTACCAATCAGCAATATTGGGTATGCAATAATTGCGCCAACAAGTTTAGGGCTTAATATGTCCGCAAAAAGCTGGATTAAACTTATGCAATTAGGTGCATATCTAGGCTGCCATCAATTGCCGGAGCGAAGTTTTTTTTATAAAAAATATCAATTGCCGATATGTGCAAGATGTACCGGCGTACTTATAGCTGCATGTTTTGCCATCCCCTTCTTTTTTATTTTTAAATTAAATATTTATTTAGCCTTTTTATTAAGTGCTATAATGTTAATCGATTGGGGTTTGCAATATTTAAATATTAAAGAATCAACAAATAAAAGGCGCTTGCTAACAGGTCTAATTGGTGGATTTGGCTGGAGCACCATTCATATGTATTTTTATATGTTTATTTATAAAACTTTTATAATAAATATATGGTGAGTTAATTTTGTTTTTTACACGAAAATATTATTTTTAGCTGCATGCTAAATTGATATTTAATAGCTGGCTATTAAGCGGTTTTTTATAATTATTATTAATAAATGTTTACAATTTTGAATTTTTATACTATAATTAAACTAGAGCATATAATAGTACCACCCATGGAAAGGAGTATTTTATGAATAAACCTAATTTTGGAAGGCGCAAATTCGGTAAGCTATCTAATCAATTTAATCTCTTAATTGCAGTGATGACAACCCTTATTGTTACAGTTATGATTCTTATCAGTGGAGCAGTTACCCGTAGTAATATTAATGTTGAGCTGATCGACCAAGCTGTTGTTGGTACAAATTTATTGGAATATGAGTTATCCCTGCATTCATCAGATTCTGGCGAGGATAAAACCGAGATTTTGGATCGCTTAAAGCAAATTACCGGCTGCGAATTTACTATTTTTAATGGTGATGTTCGCGAATTTACCACAATTGTCATAGACGGCAAAAGGGTGGTTGGCACTACCCTAGATCCTAGCATTGCCGATATTGTTCTACGTCAGGGTAAATCATATACGGGGGAAGCCGAGATATTGGGCGAGCCGCATATTACTTCTTACATACCCCACCTTGATGAAAATGGAGAGATTGTCGGTGTAGTTTTTGCCGGTATTTTGGCCAGTGCTAATGATGCAGCCATTAATACGGCCTTAACAACTTCGATGTTTGTTGGTATTGGCTTAATCCTGGTAGTTTGTATTTTGGCCAAGATAATGATTAATAGGTCAGTGGCCAAGCCTTTAGATAATGTGATGATGGCGGCCAATAATATGGCCAATGGCCGGATGTCTTTTGATTTGGATATTAATGCCAATAATGAAATTGGCCAGCTGGGCTTAGTTTTTAATGAAATGAAAACTTCGCTTTCTACCATAAATAGCCTTTTGGTTGATGTATTAAGCAAAATAGCCAAAGGGCAATGGAATGTAGAAATTGGCAATAGTAGCCTTTATGTGGGCGATTGGCAGCAGCTTTATAAGTCATTAGATACCATGACCTATTCGGTACGTGATGCTCTTATCCAGGTATCTTCTTCGGCCGGGTTAATTTCGTCAAATGTAACTTCGGTTTCCGGCGGTGCGCAGGCTTTGGCCGAAGGCTCTATCGATCAGGCCGGCAGTGTGGAAAGCCTCTCGCAGAATTTGCAACAAATTTCGGAGCAAATCGAGGTTAATTCGCAAAATACGCGCAAAGTAAATGATATCGCCTTAATCTCCGGCCAAGTTACCGAAAATACTCTTGCCGATATGAAGCATATGTTGGATGCGATGCAACAGATATCCAATACTTCGGAGGATATTGGTAAGGTTATTAAAGTTATTGATGATATTGCTTTCCAAACCAATATTTTGGCCTTAAATGCCGCAGTTGAAGCTGCACGTGCCGGTTCGGCCGGTAAAGGCTTTGCGGTGGTGGCCGAAGAAGTACGTAATTTAGCCCAAAAATCATCCGAGGCTGCCCAAAACACTTCACAGCTTATCGAGCATTCGATTGGCGCCGTGGCAGTAGGGGAGGGTATTGCTAAAAAAGCTAATTCTTCCTTCGAGGACTTGGCCGATAAAGTGCATCAAATGGTAGCTATTATCGACCAAATTGCCATAGCCACTGAAGAGCAAGCTTTAGGCATTAAAAATATTTCCGGTGGCATCGAGCAAATATCCTCGGTAGTTCAGGCCAATACGGCAATGAGCGAGGAAAGCGCCGCCGCCAGCCAAGAATTAGCCTTGCAAGCAGATACCTTACATAGCCTAGTTGAAAAATTCGATCTATAATACTAAATAAAAGCAGGGGTAGCCTTATGTTATGATGCCTCTAAAGTAGACACGTGAAATACGTAAACTACTTTAGAGGTATTTTAATGAGTAAAAAACAAAAATACACATATGCAGAAAAAATAAAAATATGCAAAGAATATTTA
>CAYJBP010000051.1:0-15677 GCA_964368605.1 uncultured Peptococcaceae bacterium
CCTTATAGTAATAATACAGGCGATAAGCGTCCATCTACCCCCAATAATCAAAGCAATGCCAATAATCGCAATAAAAGCGCTGCTAACCGTGGGCCTGCCATACCACAGCCCGTCAGCCAAGATAAGCCCAATTCTAATTATCGCCCCGATAATAAAAAGAAGGGCATGTTTACCAAAAGCCTAATCATGGAAAAATCTGATGGTGGCCGCGGTATGCGCAATAATAAAAATAATCGTTATGGTAAGAATAAAAAAGATAAAAAAGAGCATAAAATGATTATGCCGCCGGTTACACCGAAAAAAATTACCATTGGCGAACAAGTAATTTTAAGCGATTTAGCCAATGCAATGGCTAAAACAGCAGCCGAAATTATCAAAAAGTTATTCGAAATGGGCATTATGGCCACGATTAATCAGGAATTGGATTCCGAAACCGCCATTTTGCTGGCCGACGAGTTTGGCATTACCGTAGAGGTTAGTGTTGATAAAGCAGTAGAAATCATGGAAGATATCGAAGATGCCGAGGCCGAATTACAAGAGCGTCCGCCGGTTGTGACGATTATGGGCCATGTAGACCATGGTAAAACCTCTTTATTAGATGCTATTCGTCATACCAATGTTATTTCTACCGAGGCTGGCGGTATTACTCAGCATATCGGTGCTTATCAGGTAGAAATTAAAGGCAAAAAAATTACCTTCCTCGATACCCCGGGCCATGAAGCCTTTACGGCTATGCGTGCCCGTGGTGCGCAGATGACCGATATTGCCATTATTGTGGTAGCCGCCGACGACGGCGTTATGCCGCAAACTATCGAGGCTATCAATCACTCTAAGGCCGCTAATGTACCGATTATTATTGCGATCAATAAAATCGACAAAGAAGGTGCCAACCCCGACCGAGTTAAGCAGGAATTAACCGAGCATGGCTTAGTTGCCGAGGAATGGGGCGGCGAAACAATTATGGTGCCGGTATCGGCCAAGGCTCGCTTAAATTTAGAAGGCCTTTTAGAAATGATTTTATTAGTAGCCGAGGTAGGCGAATTAAAAGCCAACCCGGATCGCCAGGCTCGTGGTGCTGTGGTAGAGGCACGCTTAGACCGTGCTCGTGGCCCTGTGGTTACCTTATTAGTTCAAAAAGGTGCTTTGCATGTGGGTGATAATCTATTGGCAGGCCCGGTATTTGGTAAAGTTAGAGCCATGGTTGATGATAAAGGACGCAAAGTTAAAGCAGCGCTTCCTTCGATGCCGGTAGAGGTTTTGGGCTTCCATGAAGTGCCATCGGCCGGCGAGATATTTATCTCGGCCAAGGATGATAAAGATGCACGTTTTGTTGCGCATCGTCAACAGGTTAAAAAGCGTGAGGACGAATTGCTTAAAACAGCTAAAGTTAGCTTAGACGATTTATTTAAGCAAATTGCCCAAGGCGAAATCAAAGATTTAAACCTAGTGGTTAAAGCCGATGTTCATGGTTCGGTAGAGGCTATTTCTCAAAGTTTATTAAAACTAAATGAGGAAACTGCCGAGGTTAAAGTAAATGTTATTCATGCCGGGGTAGGCGGTATTAGCGAAAGCGATGTAATGCTTGCCACCGCCAGTAATGCCATTATCATTGGCTTTAATGTACGCCCAATGCCGGCGGCTGTTAAGGCAGCCGAGGCCGAAAGTGTAGATATTCGCCTGTATCGGGTAATTTATGATGCTTTGGAAGATATCAAAAAGGCAATGAGCGGCTTACTTGCTCCGGAGTTTAAAGAAAATGTAATCGGTCATGCCGAGGTTAGGGCGGTATTTAAAGTGCCCAAGGCCGGTATGGTGGCCGGATCTTATGTACAAGAAGGCAAAATCAGCCGTGCTGCCCAGGTAAGGGTGGTAAGAGATAGCGTAGTTGTGGCCGAAGATAAAATCGCCAGCTTACGCCGCTTTAAAGATGATGCCAAAGAGGTTGCTACCGGCTTTGAATGTGGTATCGGCCTAGAGAGTTTTAATGATATTAAAGAAGGCGATATTATCGAAGCCTTTATCATGGAAGAAATTAAAAGAGAACTATAAATTAAACAGGTGAAAAGATGGCAAAATACAAACAAGGCCGCCTAGCAGGCGAAATTCAAAAAGAAATTAGCCAAATCCTAAGCCGGGAATTAACAGATCCCCGGCTTAGCCTGGTTAGTGTTATCGATGTTACCGTAGCGCCCGATGGTTGTTCGGCCAAGGTTTATATTAGCCCGCTTAAGGGCGATATAGCCGAGATTAAAGAGGCTTTGGCCAGCGCTAAAGGCTTTATTCGCCGCTCTTTAGGGCAAAGATTAAAGGCGCGCACCGTGCCCGAGCTTTATTTTCAGGTAGACGAATCTATTGCCTATGGTATCCGCATGGCCGGGGTTATCGACAAGCAAATCGAGGCCGACCAAATTGCGGCAGAGGGGCGCCCCCCGATGGACGAGAGCATTTATAAGGAGTAAGCGGTGTTACAAAAAGCATATCAAGATATGGCGCAGTTTTTAGCAACTGCCCAAGATTTATTAATCATTGGCCATCGCGATCCGGATATGGATTGCGTTGGCTCTATGCTGGGCTTATATCATTTATTTGATGGCAAAACTAAAAATTGGCAATTAGCCTTAAAAGACGAAGTTGGCAATTATATGAGCTATTTGCCCGGTTTTGATATTATTAAAAGCCCGGATCAAGTGCAAAATATTGCGGCAATTGTTTATGTAGATTGCAGCGATAAAGCAAGAGCAGGCGGTGCTTGGCTGGATGCTTATGATCATTTGCCTGCTTATTGCATAGATCATCATGTAAGCAATAATTTTGTGGGCGAGATTTGCCTGCTGGAAGCAGCGGCATCTTCGGCCGGCGAGGTTGTATATAAACTGGCGCAAGCTGCCGATTTAAGTCTAAATCAAGAGGGGGCAATTTGCCTTTATTCGGCAATAGTTTCCGATACAGGTTGCTTTAGATATAGTAATACTTCATCCGAAACTTTGGCTATTGCGGCCAAGTTATTGGAATTTGATATCGATACCGAGCAAATAAGAATAGCCCTTTTTGAAAGCCGCGATCCTAAAAATATGGCCATGCTGGGGCTTGCCTTAACCCATATGACAATTTTGGCCGCAGGGCGTTTGGTTTATACCTATATAAGTGCTGATGATATGGCTAAGCACCAAGCTAGCAAGGCTGATTTGCATGATATTACCAACTTTACGCTTATGCATGAAGGCTGCCAAATCGGCATCTTTTTTCAGGAATGTGATCAAAAAATTGATATTAGCATGCGTTGCCGCTCGGCGTATCGGGTGGATATTTTGGCCTCGGAATTGGGCGGTGGCGGCCATAAACTGGCAGCAGGTGCTCACTTAGACGGAGATTTAAATACAATAATTACCATGGTTATAGACAAAGCTTTGCAATTGCTAAAATAGGGTGATTAAATGAATGGTTTTATTAATATAAATAAAGAAGGCGGCGCTAGTTCTCATGCCGCCGTGGCCGCCATCAGGCGGCTTTTGCATATCAAAAAGGTGGGGCATGCCGGTACTTTAGATCCTATGGCTACCGGGGTTTTGCCGCTATGTATCGGCAAGGCCACCCGTTTGGCCGATTATTTAACCTTAGAGCGTAAAACATATTTGGCACGCATTGTTTTTGGTGCTAAAACCGATAGTTATGATGCCGACGGCGCAATTATTGCCCAGGCCGATGCCAGCCATTTACTTAAAGAGGATATTTTGGCACTTTTGCCCCAATTTATCGGTGATATTAGCCAAATACCGCCGGTGATATCGGCCATCAAAAAAGATGGCGTGCCGCTTTATAAAAGGGCTCGTCGTGGTGAAGAAGTGGTTGTACCTGCCAGACAGGTGCATATTTATGATATTAAGGTTAAAGATGCCTGTTTTGGTATCGCCAACCCATACCTGGATTTAGAAATAGATTGCGGCAAAGGTACTTATATTCGTTCCATCGCTCATGATTTGGGCGAAAAAGCCGGCAACTATGCTCATCTGGGTTCTTTGGTACGCCTAAAAGTGGGTAATTTCGAGCAAAAAGATGGTTATACACTTGGCCAAATCGAGCAAATGGTGGCGGCTAATGATTATAGTTTTATTATTCCGATGCCGCAAGGCATTGCCCATATCAAGCCTTTTACCGTGCCGGACAAGGCGCTTAATCGGCTGCTACATGGCAATGAATGGCGGATGCCGGAAGCCGAGCCTGCCGCCACGGTACGGGTAATGACCACAGGCGGTCAATTATTGGGTATCGGGCATATTGATATATATCCAAGTGGTGGATATGCGCTTTATATGGACAAGGTATTGGCCGATAATATAGATATTATGACAAGTTATACGGCAGTGGCTATCGGTAATTTTGATGGTATTCATATGGGGCATCAGCAATTGGTTGAGGCCTTAAAGAATCAGCAGGAAAAACATGGCGGTAAGGTGGCAATTATCACCTTTAAGCCACATCCGCTGCAATTAATTAAAGGGATTAGCCCCACATTGCTAAATACTGCTTTAGAGAAGCAGCATTTACTTAAAGATAAATGGGGCATAGATGAATTGATCGAGTTAGATTTTAATGCATTGCTGATGAATTTGAGCCCACGTCAATTTATTGAGGAAATAGTAGTTAAGCGTTATCGGGCGCAGCAGGTAATAGTTGGTTTTAACTTTAGTTTTGGCTATCAGGGCAGAGGCAAGGCGGCTGATTTGGAGGAATTGGGTATTGAATTTGGTTTTAGAACCCAAATTATTCAGGCGGTTAAAAGCGCTTATGGGCTGATTTCTTCTTCTAATATAAGGCAGGCCATACAAAGAGGGGATATTGAGGCGGCTAATGCGATGCTCGGCTATTGGTATCCTTTAAGTGGCATGGTGATAAAAGGGCAGCAATTGGGGCGCAGTTTGGGCTATCCGACGGCTAATTTTTTGCCACCGCCGAATAAGGTATTACCGCCATGTGGGGTATTTGCGGTGCGGGTCTGGCATCAGGATAAGGTTTATCCGGGCATACTTAATTTTGGCTATAAGCCAACAATAAACGGCGGAGAGAAAGAGCCATTATTTGAAGCCCATTTATTTGATGTAGATATTAATTTGTATGGGGAAGAAATCAAAGTAGAGCTGGGCTTATTCATAAGAGGAGAGCAACAATTTGCAGGATTAGAGGAGTTAACAAAGCAAATAGAAGCAGATAGTAATGAAGCAAGAAAATTCCTAAAAAGTTAAAAGTTTCTTTTGTTACTTTTCCTTTCAAAGAAAAGTAACAACTTAAAAAAAAGGTCTGTCGCAAAACTGCGACAGACCTTTTTTTATTTAAGACCTTGGGGGCGCTGCCCCCTGAGCTAGTGCCAAAATCTTTGATTTTGAGTACTAGCTACGTGCATTAGCTGTGGGTTAGCTTTAGCTAAACCCAGCTAGGCCAATACCCCTGCAATTTTTTAAAAAATTGAGTAAAACTTTAAAATGTGTGTTGCTCGGTTCTGGCGATGATCTCTTCTTGTAATTCCGGGGTTAGATTATTAAAGTAATCGCTATAGCCTGCTACCCTTACTATTAAATCTTTGTATTGCTCGGGGGTTTCTTGGGCTTTACGCAAAATTTTACTGTCCACCACATTAAACTGTACATGATGGCCATCCATTCTAAAATAGGTGCGGATTAAATCCTTTAAGGCTTCTACGCCTTCTTCTTGAGCCAAGATTTGGGGGGTAAACTTGATATTTAATAATGTACCACCGGTGCGTAAATGATCTAGTTTAGCAGCACTTTTGATAACAGCAGTTGGGCCATTCATATCTGCACCCTGTACCGGCGATATCCCTTCGGATAAGGCAAAGCCTGCACTGCGGCCATCCGGGGTAGCGCCTACCACCGAACCAAAATATACATGGCAGGTTGTCGGCAACATCTCTACCCGATAACTGCCGCCGGTTGGGGTGGGGCGGCCATTAACCAGCTCGTAAATTACCTCGAACATACCCATGATTAAGCTATCCGCACCATCATCATCATTGCCGTACTTAGGCGTTTTATTAAGGAAAATCTGACGCTCTTTTTCATAGCCTTTAAAGTCTACCGCCAAAACTTCCAGCATATGTTCCATCGTCATGGTTTTATCGGTAAAGATATGTTTATTAATCGAGGATAGGCAATCGGTAATGCTGCCTAAGCCCACAAATTGAATATAACGGCTATTATATCTAGCCCCGCCATTATTATAATCACGGGCCTTTTTAATGCAATCCTCGATAACCACACTCATAAACGGCGAAGGCATATTTTGGGCATAAATTTGCTCAATTATATTATTGCCGCGAATATCGATATCGATAAAATAACTCACCTGCTTTTTAAAGGCCGCCAGTAAATCTTCGATGCTCTTAAATTCGGCAGGCTCACCTGTTTTTAGGCCGATTTGCTTGCCGGTTTGGGGGTCTAGGCCATTATGCATAGTAATTTCTAATACTTTTACCATATTGAAATAGCCGGTTAAAATATAGGCCTCTTTACCAAAAGCACCTACCTCCACACAGCCCGATGTGCCACCCTGCCTGGCATCTTCTAAGCTTTTGCCTTGGCGCAATAATTCTTCGATAACGGCATCGGTATTGAATACGGAAGGAAAACCCATCCCTTCACGGATAACCTTGCCGGCCTCGATTACAAAACGATCCGGGTTTTTGCGGCTAACCTGAACATTGGTAGAAGGCTGCAAAATCCGCATATCGGCAATAATTTCTAAAAGTAAATAGGATAATTCATTAACCGCATCGGTGCCATCCGGCTTAACACCACCAATATTAATATTGCAAAAATCGGTATAAGTGCCACTTTCTTTTAAGGTGATACCCACTTTAGGCGGCGCCGGTTGATTATTAAACTTAACCCAAAAACTCTC
Organism: uncultured Peptococcaceae bacterium; assembly: GCA_964368605.1. Lineage (GTDB taxonomy): Bacteria > Bacillota > Dehalobacteriia > UBA4068 > UBA4068 > CAYJBP01. The sequence goes on from CAYJBP010000051.1 coordinate 6,913, forward strand.
CAAAAGCTCTTTAGCTTGATCGCGATTTAAGGTGCCGGCTGCGGTTTCGGCCTGGTAAAAGGGGTATAAATGCAAATCTAATTTACCGGGCGAAAAAGCATCCCAGGTATTAAGCTCGGTAATTACCCCCAAATGCACAAACCAGTACATTTGCAAGGCCTCGTGGAAAGTACGCGGCGGATTGGCAGGCACATGCTCACAAATAGCGGCCAAATTCAATAGCTCGGCTTTACGAACACTATCTGCGGTTTGCTCGGCTGCCTCTTTGGCATATTCGGCATAACGCTTAGCATAAATCATCAAGGCATCGCAGGCTATATCCATCGCCTTTAATTGCTCTTGCTTAGCATATGCTTCGCTATCATTTACATAGTCTAAGGCTTGTAGCTGCTCGGCAATATCGGCTTTAAAGCCCAACATGCCCTTGCGATAAATCTTGCCATCGGCCACGGTATGGCCGGGCGAACGCTGCTCCATAAATTCGGTAAAAATACCGGCATCATAGCAATCACGCCATTCATCGGTCATCTGATTCATAATCAAATCACGAATCGATTTTCCTTGCCAATAAGGAATAATAGTTTCCTCCTGGGCTTTAAGGGTGGCTTCGTCTACCCTAAAAAAGATTTTATCTCTTTGATCGATAGTTTCAAAATCCTCGATGCTATGGCAGCATAATTCCGGATAGGTAGGCGCGGATTGGGGCTTAGGGCCTCTTTCGCCTAAAATTAGCTCGCCATCATTGATAACCAGCGTTTTATTTTCCATGATATGTTTAAAGGATAAAGCCCTAAGCACCGGTATCGATACCTTACCTTGATACTTTTGATAGGCTTCTGTCATCAATAAAGCCCTTTCGATAGATAGGGTAGGCTCGGTTTCCACACTTTGCTTGCGCAGGCGCTGAATTCTTTCATTCATGCCTAAAATACGTTCTACTTGCTCGGCCATACTAAATCCTCCTCAAATAAATTAACTGTTAATATGAATATTAAAACCATGGCCATCTAGCATATTAGCTAATTCGGCCATCTGTTCTTTAGACGGTTCTTCAATGCTATCTAAGGTATAATCCATATGCAATTTTTGATATTTGCCCTTGGCCATATTATGATAGGGCAATAAGTAAATATCCTTTAGCTTGCAATTTTTGGCTAAAGCGGCCAAAGCCTGCATATTAGCTAAATTATCATTAAAGCCGGGAATTACCGGCACCCTTAGCCAAATTTGATTGGGTAAAGCCGCCAATTTTTGCAAATTGGCTATCAATAACTGATTGCTAACCCCGGTTAAACGTTGATGCTCTTGATCATCTAAATGCTTAAGATCGTATAAGTATAGGTCTGTATAAGCGCTGCTTTTGGCCAAATTATCCCAAGGCACATGGCCGGATGTATCGACGGTGGTATGAATACCGGCTTGCTTTAAGGAAAGCAATAGCGGCAATACAAAATCGATTTGAATTAAAGGCTCGCCGCCGGATATGGTAACCCCACCTTTAGAGGTGGCAAAAAAAGGAAAATCCTTTTGCACTAAATCAAAGGCTTCGTCTACTGTCATTAATTTGCCCAGCATGGTTAAGGCCAGGCTAGGGCATAAATCCGAACATTTAGAGCAGGTGGTACATAGCTTTTTATCGATAATCAATTGCTGATTTTCAAAGCTTAAAGCCTGCTGCGGACATACTTTTAGGCAATCACCGCAAAAAATACATTTATCGGCCTGCCAAGTTAATAATTGCTCAAAACTTAATCCTTCCGGATTATGACACCAGGCACAACGCAAGGGGCAACCCTTTAAAAATAGGGTAGTTCTAATCCCCGGGCCATCATGAATCGAAAAGCGTTGTATATTGCTAACAATGGCCATATTATCCTCCATCTTGTTAATTATATCTATATTGTATCATAAAATTTCTGTTTGTAAATAGCTTATTAGGAATTTTTTTTATTAATCAAAAATATCAATGATAACGGCCACTAAAATGATGGTTTAGTTAATTTTAAATAGTAAAGATTTGGCCTGGTTTTGCCTTTATATTTAAACTTTCCTAAATTTTACGACAAATTGACATTTGGCTTAATTTTAGATATTATTAAAGCAGCTAGTTATTAGTATTAGGCCATTAGTTAAAGAAAGGATGTTGTAGATGGAAAAAGATAAAATGCCTTTGGCGCAAGTAGATTTTTCGGAATTTGCACCGCCAACTTATGAAGAATGGAAAGCCGAAGCAATTGCTTCTTTAAAAGGTGCTCCTTTTGACAAAAAATTATTAACCGATACCTATGAGGGTATTACTTTAGAGCCGCTTTATACTCCTGAGCATGCTGCCGATTTTGCCCAAAAATCGAGCTTCCCCGGGGCGGATCATTTTTTGCGTGGTAGTAAAGCCACAGGCTATACCCGTAACCCTTGGTTAGCTGTTCAAAAAATCACTGCCCATAATCTGGAGGAGGCTAATCAGCAATTAAAAGATGATTTGGCCAAAGGTGGCCAAGCCATTTCTTTTTGCAGCCATGATATTAAGCTAGATACTTTAGCCGATATCAATAAATTATTAGCCGATATCGATATTACCAAGGCTGCTTTTAATATTGTGCCCGGTGCTAATGCCATGCCTTTAGTGGCCTTGCTTAAGGCTTATTGCCAGCAAAATGCCATTGATAGCCAAAAATTATTTGGCGTAATCGGTGCCGATCCGCTATTTTCTTTAGCCATCGAGGGCGAGCTTGAGGCCTCTATCGATTGCTATTATCAGCAAATGGCCGACTTAATTAAGTTTACGGCCGAGCATATGCCCCAATTAGAAACTATTTATGTTCAAGGTTCGGTTTATCATAATGGTGGTGCCGATGCCGCCACCGAATTAGCCGCCGTGATGGCAACCGCCATCAGCTATATCGATGCCTTAATCGAAAAAGGTTTGGATATCGATACTATTGCCGGCCAAATTCGCTTCCAATTGCCGATTGGTGCTAATTTCTTTATGGAAATTGCCAAAATCCGGGCTGCTCGGATGATTTGGGCGCAGATTATTAAGGCTTATGGCGGTAATGAAAAATCGGCCGCTTTCCATGTATGCGCTACAACCTCTTCTTTTACCATGACTGCCTATGATCCTTATGTAAATGTATTGCGTTCTACCACCCAGGCTTTTGCCGGGGTTGTGGCCGGTGCTAATTGCCTAAGTGTTAAGCCTTTTAATGCTGTTAACGGCAATCCCGATCAGCAAAGCCGCCGTATTGCCCGCAATATTCAAAATATGCTCAAAAGCGAATTTAATTTGCTAAGCCCCATCGACCCGGCCGGCGGTTCTTGGTATTTAGAAACTTTAACCGGCCAATTGGCCGAAAAAGCCTGGCAAAAAATTCAGGATATCGAAGCCAAAGGCGGCATGCTTGCCGTTTTAACCGAAGGCAGCTTGCAAGCCGATATCGAGGCCGTATGGCAAAAAAGGCAAAAGAAATTAGCCACCCGTGCCGATAAAGTGGTGGGTATTAATATGTATGCCAATAATTTAGAAAAGCTGGATTTGGCCTGCACTTGTGGCTGCAATTGCGCTTGCAATCAGGAAGAAGCCGCCGCTATCGAAATTAATTTAGATGGCACTATGGCCGATTTAGTGGCAGCTATTGCTAAAGGCATGCCTTTAAGCCAAGCTAGCATTGCTTTGGCTAAAGGTAATAGCCCCAAAGTAAACCCCATCACCAAGCATCGCTTAACCGAGCAATTCGAAAGCATGCGCCTTAAAACCGAGGCCGCCGAGCAAGATATTACTATTTTCCTAGCCAATATGGGCCCGGTTAGCCAGCATAAGGCCAGAGCCGATTTTTCGGCCGGCTTTATGGAAGTGGGCGGCTTTAAGGTTATCGGCAATGATGGCTTTGCCACAGTAGACGAGGCTGCTCAAGCCGCTATTGCTGCCAAGCCCACTGCCGTAGTAATTTGCTCCACCGACGACACTTATCCGGAAATTGTGCCGGCTTTAACCAAAGCTATTAAGGCAGCCAATTCTAAAACCGGAGTAATTTTGGCCGGTATGCCGGCCGCCGAATATAAAGATAGCTATTTAGCTGCCGGTTTAGATGATTGCATTCATGTAAAGGCCGATTGCTTGGCTGTATTAACCAAAATCCAAAACATGGGAGGGATTGAATAATGACTAAAAAACCTGATTTCAGTAAAATTAATTTTCAAGCGGCCCCTTCCAATCAAATCAGCTATGCTGAGTGGCAGAAGAAAATCGAGGCCGAAAGTGGTCAAAGCCTAGAACAAATGATCAATAAAACCATGGAGCAAATTGATGTTAAGGCTTTATATACCGAGGCCGATTATCAGGGCTTAAACCATTTGCCCTATATGGCCGGTTTGCCGCCCTTTTTGCGTGGCCCTTATCCTTCGATGTATGTAACTCGCCCCTGGACAGTTCGCCAATATGCCGGTTTTTCTACCGCCGAGGAAAGTAATGCTTTTTATCGCCGCAATTTGGCCGCCGGCCAAAAGGGCTTATCGATTGCTTTCGATTTAGCTACCCATCGCGGTTATGATAGCGATCATCCCCGGGTAATGGGCGATGTTGGTAAGGCCGGTGTGGCTGTTGATTCGATTCTTGATATGGAAATTTTATTCTCGGGTATTCCCCTTGATCAAATGTCGGTATCGATGACTATGAATGGGGCTGTGCTGCCGATTATGGCCTTTTATATCTTGGCTGCCGAAGAGCAGGGCGTAGATAAAAAAGTTTTGGCCGGTACTATTCAAAATGATATTTTAAAAGAGTTTATGGTGCGTAATACCTATATTTATCCGCCGGCAACTTCGATGCGCATTATTGGCGATATCTTTGCCTATACCTCGCAGTATATGCCTAAATTTAATAGCATCAGTATTTCCGGCTATCATATGCAAGAGGCCGGCGCTACTGCCGATATCGAAATGGGTTATACCTTAGCCGATGGCTTAGAGTATTTGCGTACAGGTACTGCCGCCGGTTTAAGCATCGACCAATTTGCACCTCGCTTATCTTTCTTCTGGGGCATTGGTAAAAACTACTTTATGGAAGTTGCCAAAATGCGTGCTGCCAGAATGCTATGGGCTAAAATTGTTAAGCAATTTGATCCTAAAAGCGCTAAATCGATGGCTTTGCGTACCCATTGCCAAACCTCCGGCTGGAGCTTAACCGAGCAAGATCCCTTCAACAATATTTCGCGCACCTGCTTAGAGGCTATGGCTGCAGCTTTAGGGCATACCCAAAGTTTGCATACCAATGCTTTAGACGAGGCTATTGCCTTGCCTACCGATTTTTCGGCCAGGATTGCCCGTAATACCCAGCTTTATATTCAAGACGAAACCCAAGTCTGCAAAGTGGCCGATCCTTGGGGCGGTTCCTATTATGTAGAAGCTTTAACCGGCGAATTAATTAAGCGTGGTTGGGCTCATATTCAGGAAATCGAAGCCTTAGGCGGCATGAGCAAGGCTATTGAAACCGGACTACCCAAAATGCGGATTGAAGAGGCGGCAGCCCGTCGTCAAGCCCATATCGATTCGGATAAAGAAAAGATTGTTGGCTTAAACTATCTACCTTTAGATCATGAAGATCCGATTGATATTTTGGATGTAGACAATATGGCCGTGCGTCAAGCCCAGATCGAGCGTTTGGAAAAATTGCGCAATAATCGTGATAATGCCAAGGTTGAGCATTGCTTAAATGCGATTACCAAATCGGTGGAAAGCGGCGAAGGCAATTTATTGGAATTAGCAGTAGAGGCTGCCCGTGCCCGTGCCTCTTTGGGCGAGATTTCTGATGCGGTAGAGAAGGTAAGCGGCCGTCATAAGGCTGTTATCCGTTCGATTTCCGGCATTTATTCTTCGGAATTTGCCGATAGCGAAGTTATTGCCGAAGTACAAAAAATGACCGATGATTTTGCGGCTAAAGAAGGACGTCGCCCCAGGATTATGATTGCTAAGATGGGTCAAGATGGCCATGACCGTGGCGCTAAGGTTGTTGCTACCGCCTATGCCGACATGGGCTTTGATGTAGATATGGGGCCTTTATTCCAAACCCCGGAAGAAACTGCCCAAGATGCGGTAGATAATGATGTACATGTAGTGGCAATGAGCTCTTTAGCAGCCGGTCATAAAACATTATTACCGCAATTGGTGGCCGAGCTTGCCAAGCTTGGTCGGGAAGATATTATGGTAATTTGTGGCGGCGTTATCCCCGCCCAAGACTATGCTTATCTAAAAGAGCAAGGCGCTGCTGCAATCTTTGGCCCTGGCTCGGTAATCCCCGTTTGCGCCAAGGAAATTTTAGAGATTTTAAATTCTCGTTTGGCTTAGGCTAATTGAAAATAGTTGTTCATCTAAAAACACTTTAGACAAAGAGGCTGTCGTAAATAGATTTCTATTTGCTACAGTCTCTTTGCTTTTTTTAGCCTCGGCTTTACTTTCTTTAGCCTCGGGCTTGCTTTCTTAAGCCTCGGCTTTACTTATTGTTTGGTTGGCTTAGGGCACTTCATTTTTATTTGCGCAGCAAATAAAAATAGCAGCTTTCTTTCAATTTTATCAATTCGATTCTACCTTCTGCTGCTTTTTAGGCTTTCTTGCTTATCTTTATTGCTCTATTATTTTATAATTGAAAGAAAATAAGATCAAAAGATTAAGGTCAAAAGATTAAGACCTTTGCTTTTTGTAAAAAGCAAAAGCAAAAACTTTTAGAATTTTTTGTATTAATATAGGCAGATTTTGATACATGTTTTATGCTATGCTCAATTTGATTGAATTTTAAGGGGGTATAGCTATGGAACAATTATGGCATAGTCAATTAAGTGGGCAATTAAGCCCTGCTGCTATCAATGAGGCTCATAAATTAATCGCCGATCCATTACTTTTTATTGCCAGGGTTTTAAAAATACAGGATAAAGCCGGTCAGATTATCCCTTTGCAATTTAATGCTGCTCAATTAGCCATGCATCAGGAAATAGAACGTCAGCGAGCCGCTGCTCAGCCTATTCGTTTGATGATTCTTAAAGCGCGGCAAATGGGTTTTTCTACCGCCATTTCCGGCCAGTTTTATTATCATACTGCAACTAAGGCCAATCGTAATGCTGCCATTATCGCCCATAAATCAGAGGCTTCGGCCAATATTTTTCTTAAGCAAAAACTGTTTTGGGAATTATCGCCACCTGCTTTACGGCCGCAGGCTCGCTATGCCAATAGCCGCGAAATGGTTTTCGAAATGCCTGCCATTGCCAGTTCGCAAGGGCAAAACAGTGCCGGTTTGCGTTCGGCAATTAGGGTAGAAACCGCCGGTAGCAAAGATGCCTTACGCTCGGCCACTATTCATTATCTGCATTGTTCGGAAGTAGCCTTTTGGCCTTTTCCGCAGGAAACAATGACCTCTGTTTTGCAAACCGTACCCCATTTGCCCGAAACAATGGTTATTTTAGAAAGCACCGCCGGTGGTATCGGCGGCTATTTTTATGAGGAATGGCAGCGTGCTTGCCAGGGTAATAGCGAATTTATGCCCCTGTTTTTCCCTTGGTTTGCCCATGATGCTTATCGCCTGCCCTTAACCGAAAAACTACGGTTAAGCAGCAAAGAAAAAGAGCTTAGGCGTCGCTTTAATTTGGATTATGAGCAAATCAATTGGCGCCGTTGGTGTATTAAGGCCAATTGCGGCGGCAATGTAGATATTTTTAATCAAGAATACCCTGCCGCCGCCGAAGAAGCTTTTGCCGCCTCGGGTCGGCCTGTTTTTGCCATTTCGGCCTTAGATATGGCCTGGCATAATGCCCCCATCAGTTTGGCTTGGGGCAGGGTTATCGAGGCCGATGGACGGGTTGAATTTAGGGAAGGTGGGGGCGACTTTTTAAAAATTTGGCAGTATCCGGTAGAGAATGAGCAGTACATTATCGGCATTGATGTAGCCGAAGGTAAAATTAATGGTGATTATTCGGTGATGAGCGTTATCAACCGCAAAAATGGTGAGCAGGTGGCCGAATGGCATGGCCATATCGACCCGGATTTACTGGGTGAGGAGGCCTGTTTGCTTGGCCGCTATTATAATCGGGCCTTGCTAATCCCCGAAATTAATAATCATGGCATAGCCACTGTGCAGGCTATACGGCGTTTAAATTATGGCCTACTTTGGAAAAGACGTACTATTGCCAAGGATAATAATTATAGTCTGGGCGAATACGGTTTTCGTACCGATATGCGCAGTAAGCCCTTGATTATCAATCAGCTGGCAGCATTTATCCGTGAGGATGCCGGCCGAATCAAAAGTAAGGCCACCTTGCAGGAATGTATGAGCTATGCCTATCAGGAAAACGGCTCAACCAATGCCCGAGCCGGCTGTTATGATGATCGGGTAATGGCCTTGGCACTGGCCATTTATGCTATAAGCGAGCATCCTTTTGATGATAAACCATTAACAGATATTTATCAACCGGGTAATAAAACAACTGGTTATTAGCATAAAGGAACTGTGGCAAATAGAAAACCTAATAATATTCTAAAAGTTTTTGGTTTTACCTTTTTACAAAAAGGTAAAGGTCTTAATCTTTTGACCTTACTTCTTTCAATTATAAAATAATAGAGCAATAAAGATAAGCAAGAAAGCCTAAGAAGCAGCAGAAGGTAGAATCGAATTGATAAAATTGAAAGAAAGCTGCTATTTTTATTTGCTGCGCAAATAAAAATGAAGTGCTCTACACAAAACAAGCCATCAAGCAAAGCTTTCGCTTAAGCAAGCAAAGCAAAGC
>CAYJBP010000052.1:0-15656 GCA_964368605.1 uncultured Peptococcaceae bacterium
TCTCGGCTATCCAAAGCGACGGTTTCCGTACTTTGGACGAAGGCCAAAAAGTAACATTCGACATCGAGCCGGATCCTAAAGACAGCAGCAAATTTAGAGCTGTTAATGTTAACAAATTCTAAGTTTAACTAAAATAAAGCTAATACCTAATCGGTATTAGCTTTTTTTATGCCCAAAATAGACTAATATAAGCCAGTAAAAAAAATAGCCGCATAAGCGGCTATTTAAAATATCTTTTAAAGATGCGTTCGATTTCTTTTTGGCAATCGCGATTAAAAAGGCGATATTTTTCGATAAAAGCCAGGCCTTGCGCATTAATAAGGGCGCGGCCGCCTTTTTGGCCGCCTTTTTGGCGCTCGATTAATCTAAAGCCTACTTCGTCTTCCAGATTATTAATCATTTTCCAGGCTTTGCTATAAGATATGCCCATTGCCTTGCTGGCTAGGCTTACCGAGCCATGCTCGGCAATCAAATCCATTAAGAGAGCTGTTCCCGGGCCATAAAAGGGTAAACGATTGGCAATTTGCAATTTAGCCAAGGGGCGCAACTTAGGCTTAAAGGTATCGTCTAAGGCCTCGTCGATTGTGGTTATTTTACGCAAATTGATATGAATACCGGGATCGTCTACATCAACTATGGCGGCCGGATGCTGCTTTAATGCAGTATTAAGGCCATCTTTGCCGCTATGGGCTAAGACAAATGGAAATAATTCTTCGCGCAATAAAAGCGGATGCCCTTTTTTGCCTTGATAGCTTGGGTTTACAATAGCCTCGGGGCAATTAAGCATGGCCTTTAAGGTGATGCCGTTAAATAAAGGAATATTTACGGGCGTGATGAAAACAGCCCGATAAAGCCCCTCTAGATGAAGAAGACCAAGCTTGATACTATCGAGCATTTGGGCTTCTTCTTTTTGATTGGGGATAATCAAAGCTTCTTTTTCGTATTGTTGATAGCGAGGGTCGTATTGGTCGGCAATAATGCAAATACGCCCAATATTGGCGGCCTTAAAGGTGGCAATAAGATGTTCTAAGGCAACTTGCCCGGCAACCTCTTGCCAAGGGTCAAAAGCTTGATTTTCGGCGGTTTTACCGCTGGCTATAATTAAAGCTGCTATAGTATTCATAATTTTATTTTAGCATACTATTAATGATTTGGCTAGTCATAGTTAAAAAAAAATAAGCATAAACTTAATAAATATGAATTATGAAGGGGTTATAAATATGGAGCAAAGCTTAAATATGAAAGAGCGCAGTTTTTTGGAGATAAAAGGCGTAAAAAGTGTGGATAGTTTTGATAGTAATATTATCGAATTAACCACTGTTTTAGGCGCTTTAGAAATTTTTGGCGAGCAATTAAAAGTAGGCAATTTAAGCTTGGAAAACGGCAATTTAACAATTAGCGGCAAGATTAATGCCTTGCAGTACGGCGAAAAAAGCTCTAAAAGCCGCAGCAAAAGTATGCTTAGCCGCTTATTAAAGTAGGTTATTATGATTAATCAAATCGGCTTACTAATTCTGGCCATAGTGGGCGGCTTTATGATAGCTCTCTTTTATGATTTATACTGGCTAAAAATAGCTTATCAGCGCAGGCAGCTATTTAAGGCGATTGTGCAAGATTTAATTTTTTGGCTAATTATGCTTAGTGTATTTGCCGGCTTATGGTTTTATTTAACCAGTGGTATTATGCGTTTGGCCATTTATTTTTGGCTGATTTTGGGTATAATTGCACAAAGACTAATTTTAGCCCCCTATTTTGCTAAAAAAAGAAAGCGCAAGCCTCTAGCCAAAGAGGTGCTGGCCAAAGGCGGAGAGCGGCATCAGGCAAGTGCTCCTGCTAATAAAAGTTTGGGCAAGGCATCTCAAAAGGCAATGTTAAAAAGCGGCCTGATTTTTTGGCAGAATTATCAAAAAGGCTTGGCGCATGGCTTGCGTTTGCAGGCAGAGCTTAAGCGGCATCGATTAAAAATACAAGAGCATTTAAAATGGCGGCAGCCAAATCAAGACGATATTAAAAATATCGACGATGATGGCAATGATGATTCTGCTTTGGTTAAGCTTGATATTATTGATGATAAAAAAGAGCTTGCCCCTTTAAGTTTGGCCGAACGCTGGCAAATGCATTTAAGAGGCAAAGGTGGGGGGCGCAAAATTCGTTTTAAGTAGGGCAAATGGGGGTGATTTTGCGCTACCGCCAATAAAAAGCAGTTGACAAAAAATGTCCAGATTAAAGTTTGAACTACGGCTAGTCCCGAATGGTGATAACTTAGTTCTAATCATAAAAAAATGTGCATAATTAGGGGATATTAGGGGAAAATTCGGGATTTTAGGTGGATAAGTCTTTAAAATCATTAAAAAAACAAAAAAAGTTGAAAAAATATTAACAGTGTTTAGCTGGGCAAAAAGAGAAAACGAGCTTATTTTATAGATTTGTAGCAATTTTGTAGTTGATTTGTCCACAATTTGTTGGTATAATGTGAATATGTCGGTTGAATATGATAATTGACCGCCTAGTTGTATCCGGAGGATAATTTGGTGAAGATAGAAATTAGAGGTGCGGAAAAGTTAAGTTTTAGAGAGAAGCAAGTGGTTACTCTTAAAGAGATGGGTTATGCGGCTAAGGTAATTGCCAAAAAATTACAATTAGGCGAAAGCTCGGTGGCCACCTTGTATAATCGTGCCCGTGCCAAAGGTTATGAAACAGTAATTATTATTCCCGGAGAAGCGCTTAAATTATTTGACGATGATGATTTAGAAGGCTTAGAAGAGGATGAAATTAATGAGCCATAATAAAAAAAGGCGTTTTAATTGTGCAAAAATCCTGATCATTTTAGGCATAGCTTTGGCTATGTTTAATTTACTGAGCCAATATTGGCGTTATCTTGATATGCAGGATAAAATAGCCATTTATCAACAAGATTTAATAGCTGCCGAAGAAGAGTATGTTCAGCTTATGGCCAAAAAAGAGCTATTGATTAGCAATGATTCTTACCTGGAGCAGCTAGCCCGCGAAAGCTTGGGTATGGTAAGGGCCGGCGAGGCAGTTGTGGTTCCGGCCGAGGTTAGCGATATCCCGGAGCTGGATACCGAAATGGATGAGGATGAAGTATTGCATTAAAAAGTTGTTTTTTGTGATTAAAGATGTTAATAAAAAAAGATGCTAACGCAAATGCGTTAGCATCTTTTTTTATAATGATTATGTTTTTGCTGTTTTAGAACCTTGGGGGCGCTGCCCCCAAACCCCTTCAATTTTTTGTACCAAAATTGACTAAAAGTTTTTATTATTGCTATTTTAGGGATTTGCCCATTTCTATGCATTGGGCTTCGCCTTCATCATCGGGGGTGTTATTGATGATTAAGCAGGGGCACACAATAGCGGCTCCTTGTGCTTTGGCATCTTCTTCCCAGTTTTCCATCCATTCGCCATCGCCCCAATCATAAGAGCCGAAAAGCGCTACTTTTTTGCCGCTTAGCTTTTCTCTTACTTCATCATACATCGGCTGGAATTCGGCTTCTTCTAGAATCTCCGCTCCCATCGATGGGCAACCCATGGCCAAAATCTCGTATTCATCTGCTTTTGCTGCGCTAAATTCGCCAGCCGTAAAAATATCTACCTCATGACCGGCTTCCTTTGCGCCGGTGGCCACTTTTTCCGCCATAATTTCGGTATTGCCTGTGCCGCTCCAATAAATTACTGCTACTTTGCTCATTAGTTTACCTTCTTTCTTTAATATTTAATAATCAGGCAACTGTTAATTGCCAAAGATTTTCTCCTTCTAACCATAAACGCTTATATAATTCGCGGCAGGCATCATATTGGGCAAACTTTTGCGCCGCCTGCTCGCTATTACCATATACTTTCCAATAACCGCATAAATTACAGTTGCGCCCCTTTTGACAAATAAAACCCCATACATCGGTAGGCGGATAACCCAAAAATAGGCCGATCTCATGCGGAAATTCATCATAACTGATCATCCTGGTTTTTAAACGCGCCAAATAATGGCCAATCCGTACTTTATTATGCGCATAACCATAATGCTTTAAGATGCCCAAAGCTTGCCGATTGCCTAAATCCTTACGCAGGGCATCAAGACGATAAACATAAATCAAGGCCTGCTGATCATCTTTACGCAAAATCGTAATCGATATGCCCTTAAAAGCCAGCTTTTTTTGCCATTGCTTAATCTCTAAATCTGCATTTTGCGCACAATCATACTTATAAGTAAATAAATTGCCGGTTTTGATATTGGCCAAGGTAGGGGCACATTGCTCGATTAGCTTTTGCTCAAAACACATAGGCTTCACCCTTTATCAGAATTGGTTAGTTGCATCTAACAATAGCATTATATATCAGCTTTTGTGGGAAGTCAATAGTTTTGGTTAAAAAAGTTAGTTTTAGCTAATTTGTTTTTTCAAGCAAATTTTAAATGAGTTTTTAGCCTTAATTTGGCCTTAAAATGATTGACATTTATAGTTAAAAATGTTATGTTTAAGTAAAATAGTTAGCCATGTGTAATTAAAAGGAGTAGTCTATGAATATTTCATTAATCAAAACGGGGATTATCGCCTTTTCCGGCCTGGGAGCTTTAGTTGCTTTGTTTAAAAATAAAACTGTAAATAATCTTTATTTGCCCGATTTTAAGGGCATTATCGAGGTTAAATCGGCCATTTGCGGGCGTATTCGCTTTTATATTCCTTGCCTTAAAGGCAATTTGGCCTTGGCGCAGCAATTAAGCAATCAATTAACCCAAATAAAAGGGGTTAATCAGGTGCAGATTAATTGCCATATCGCCACCTTGGTAATTAATTTTGATCAGGATTTAATCGAGCCTCATTTAATCCAGGCTGTTATTGCCAAGCTTTTGGGTTTAGATGGCGAAATCAAGCAGGAAAATCCGCCTATGGCCGGCACTAAGCTAAAAGAATATGCCGAAGCCCTTAATGCCACCATCAAATATAAAACCAATAATTTGCTGGATATAAGCTCTTTAGCTGCAATTATTATGCTGGCCGGCGGTATGTATCGCATTTTGCGCTATCCGCAGCAAATCCCCAGCGGCTATAGCCTTTTACGTTGGGGCGCTTTGCAGATTTTTAGAGGTGGTCATTAAATTATGCTTACTAACCTTATGCTTAAATCGATGTTTAAAATTAGTATTAAAGCCCAAAGCCCCGGCCGTTTACGCTTAAAAATCAATAATTATCAGCTTTTGCCCAAGGAGGAAACCGTATTCTTTTTGCCTTCGGTGCTTAAAACCCTTAAATCACTTAAAGGCCTAATAAGCATCGAGGCTAATCCTGCTATTGGCACAGTTTTGATTATTTATCAAGACGATGCCCTTAATCCGCAACAAATTATCCACTATATTGATGAGCTTTTTGATCAGGTAATTGAGTATTTGCCGGAGGCCAAAAAGCTAAAATCATTAACCGAAATAGAGCAATTTTATCAAACTAAATTGCAAATTAAGTAAATAAAGGTGATACTATATGGTAAAAACTATTTTAAAAGGGCAAGTAATTAGCCAAATTCCCGGCCGTGCTCGGCTTAATTATCCGGGTTTAAAATATCTAAAGAGCAGCTTTAGCGCTATTAGCTCCCAAATTAAAGAGTTGCCCAATATTAAATGCTTTAGCCTAAATGCAATTAGCCAGAATATTATTATCGAGCATAATTATAGTTCGGTGCATCATTTAATCGAGGCTATAAATTATATTTTTGAGCCCTATGCCATCGATGTTTATATTGCCCTTAAAGAAAAGCAAGAGCTTAAAATTAACCATAAAGAGGCCGATACCAGCTCGCATACTATTTTAAAGCGGCTTATTATCTCGGGCCTTACTATTGGTTTGGGCAATACTGTTTTTAAAAATACGGCGTTAAGGGGCCTGGGCAATAATATGTATTTAAATAAGCTTACCACGGTTCCGTCCCTGGTAGCCTTAGGTTTAACCAGCCCGCTTTTTAAATCTGCCACAGCCGGCATTAAAGAGGATAAAATCTTAAATGCCGATTTTTTAACCATTACATCTATTGTTGCCAGCATTCTTTTGGGGCAAAGCTATTCGGCTTTAACCATTGTAATGTTGTCTGATATTGCCGAGTTTATGACTCAACATACCATCGAGCGCACCCGCAATTCGGTTAAAAATTTGCTTAGTATGGACGAAAAATATGTTTGGAAATTATTAGAAAATGGCGAATTAAAGCATTTTCCGATCGAAAAAATTAATATTGATGATCAGGTAGTTATCCATACCGGCGAAAAAATTGCCGTGGATGGCATAATTGTAACCGGCCAGGCTTTGGTCGATCAAAGTTCTACCACCGGCGAATTTATGCCGGCTTTATGCAAAGCAGGCGATAAGGTTTTAGCAGGCTCTTTAATAAAAAGCGGTGTAATTACCGTTCGTGCCGAAAAAGTGGGCGACGATACGGTGGTTTCGCGGATTATCAATATGATTGAAAATATCGATGCCAAAAAAGCGCCTTTGCAGCATTATGCCGATCAGTTTTCTAATTATTTGGTGCCCTTGAATTTTATGGCAGCGATTGCCGTATTTTTGATAACCCGTCGCACCGAGCAGGCCTTAAAGATGCTGATTATCGATTATTCTTGCGGAATTAAACTTTCTACCGCTACTGCTTTTTCGGCGGCGATTAATAGTGCGGTTAAACGGGGCATACTAATTAAAGGCGGTGCCAGCCTGGAAATGCTTAGCCGTGCCAATACTTTAATTTTAGATAAAACCGGCACGATTACCGAAGGTAAACCTAAGGTGTCGATGGTTAAGATTATTGATGCTAGCTATACTGAGCAGCAAATTATTGCCTTAGCAACTGCCGCGGAAGAAACTTCTTCGCATCCTTTGGCTGCTGCTATTTTGGATTACGGTATTCGTTTAGGCGTAAAAATACCCCGTCATGAGCAGGTAGAAACGATAGTTTCTAAAGGCAGCCTAACTATTGTAAACGGTCAAACGGTGCGGGTTGGTAGTTATGATTTTATGGCCGAAAGCGGCATTATTATGCCCGATATCGCCATGCTTGATGCCAAAGCCGGCATGGATATTTATGTAGCCTTAGATCAAAATTTATTAGCAATCATCTATATTATCGATCAGCCTCGGGCTAATATTCGACGCGCTATCAATAATTTGCGTCAAAAAGGTATTGATCAAATTACCCTATTAACCGGCGACCGTAAAGCGCAGGCTCAAATAATTGCCGAGATGATAGGAGTTGATGCCTATAATGCCGAATTATTACCAGAGAATAAAGCGGCAACCGTTTTAAAAATACAAGCCGAGGGCAATCAGGTGGTGATGGTTGGCGACGGCATTAATGATGCACCGGCCTTATCCTATGCCGATGTGGGCATTTCATTAGGTTCTAAATCCACCGATGTGGCGATGGAAACTTCTGATATTATCATTAGCCCCAATGATCCAATGCTTATCCCCCGCGTGCGCGAGCTGGCCGATCATACCATGGCCATTGTTAAGCAAAATTTTGGGATGGTAATTATCATCAATTCGCTGGGTCTTTTATGGGGGGCAGCCGGCAATATCTCGGTATTTTGGAGTGCTGTTATCCATAATATGAGCACGATTGCCGTGGTGGCTAATTCTTGTCGCTTGTTGATCAATAAGAAGGAGGATAGGCCATGATTCATGCCGATTTAAATATTATCCATTCTTTACCGGGCAGGATGCGCTTGCAATTAAGCCTGGGGTTAACCAATCCTGTTTTGGCAAATAAGTTTATGGCCGGCCAGCCTAAAATCAAATCGTTTAGCTATAATCAGCGCCTAAAAACAGCCCTTATTTGCTATGATGATTTAGAATTTAGCGAGGTTTTGGCGCCGATTGCCATTATCTATGCTCGTCAAAATGATTTGCAATATGTGCATATCAGTAATTTGGCCAAGCCAAATGGCCCGCAGATGGCAACCAGCGGCAAAATTGCCTTGGCCAGTATTATTATTAATACCGCTATTCAGTATTTGGGGCCGGTTTTTGGTATCAACAGCCCTAATATCAGCGCTATCAGCAAATGGTGTGCCCTAGGTGCTACGGCAGGGGCAATTATCGAGCACGGTTATCATGAGCTAACCGAGCGTGGCAGCTTCGACCCCGAGGTTATGGCCATTATTTACCTGGTAAATGCCATGAGCCGTGGCCAAACCAATTTGGCAATACCTTTAGTTTGGCTTATTGTTTTTGGCCGCCATTTATTCCCGGCCAAAGATAAAGGCTTTATTATCAAGATAGAAAAGCAAAACGATAACCCTAATTATTCGGTACGTCTTTTAAACGAAAAAGCGCCGAATAAAAAAGTAGATTTTTTTGATCAAGTAGTCAATAATTATTTATCTCAAAACATGTATATGTTGGGGCGTAACTTTACCGATAATCCCAATCAAAATCCCTGGCGATTAAGATTGGTTAAATAATTAAGGAGGAAATTAAAATGAATGGTTTAATAAAAGGGATAGCAATTGGCCTAGGAGTAAGCGCAGTAGGTTTATATTTGTACAAAAAGAATGAGGGCAAGGTAGATAGCTTTTTAAGCAGCCATGGCGTACCGGTATGCGATCATGATGATCAAGATTTAAATGATTTAAGCCTAGAGGATTTAATGAATTTAAAAGAAGATATCGAAGATATTATAGCGGAGCGGGAAATGCTAGCCGAAGATGATGTTGTAGTATGCTGTGAAGAATGCGATTGCGAATGCGAAATCGAAATTGAAACCGAAGAAGAAGCTAAATAAGTAAAAGGTTTTTTGTTTCTTTTTTTCTCAAAAAAGAAAGGTTTTAAAAACTAAGAAAAGAGCTGCGAGTTTAAACTCGTAGCTCTTTTTTTGAATGTAGATTAGCCTAACCAATCAACAAAAAAACTTGACATCAGTGTTAGTTTATGCTAATATAGGCAAAGTTAGTAATTGCTAACAAAATTCCTTAAGTTATATTTTTTTAAGCAAACGATTAGACAAAACTAATTATCTAATACTAACAGCAATTATAGGAGGCAATCTCTATTAATAAACATAAATATACTTTGATAATGATATTGTTAATTTTGGTTTTGTCGGTAGTTTCTTTATTTACCGGGGCTTATGACATCTCGCTATCCGGGCTAATCGAAGGCGATTTTAATCAAGTTCTGGTAATGCTGGAAGCCCGTGTACCACGCCTATTGGCTATTTTATGCACCGGCATGGGAATGAGTGTGGCAGGCCTTTTAATGCAAAACTTATGCCGTAATAAATTTGTTTCGCCAACTACCGGCTCCACTATTGCCTCGGCTCAGTTGGGGGTATTAATAGCCTATTTGCTGTTTCCGGCAGCCGGCTTGGCTAGCAAAACCATAATTACTTTTATAACCTCAATTTTAGGTACTTGGCTTTTTGTTTGGTTTATACAAAGAATTAAATTTAAAGACATTATTATGGTTCCTTTAATCGGGATTATGTTTGGTACGGTAATTAGCGGTATAACCACCTATTTTGCCTATCAATACGGCCTTATGCAGGTAATGCAAAATACCTTTACCGGCAGCTTTGCCATGATTTTGCAAGGCCGCTATGAAATCGTTTTTTTGGTTATCCCCTTAATTATCATCGCCTTTATTTATGCCAATTACTTTAATATTGCCGGCCTGGGCGAAGAATTTGCTGCCAACCTAGGCATTAATTATAAGTTTATCCTTTTTGGTGGATTAACCATTTCGGCAGTGTTAACGGCCAGCATTATTGTAACGGCCGGCACAATTTCCTATATTGGTTTAATTATCCCCAATATTGTTTCGATGTTTAAGGGCGATAGAATTAGGGGCACAATTTTAGATATTGCCCTGCTGGGGGCCTTGTTCACCCTGGTTTGCGATATTATCGGCCGCATTGTTATCGCTCCCTATGAATTGCCTATCGACTTAATTTCCGGGGTGGTGGGCAGCTTCTTATTTATCTGGCTAATGTTTAGGCGCCTAAATCCGCCCAAGGCTAAGCCTGCTGCTGTCGAGCCTGCCTCTAGTATAGGGGGGTGTGGCAAATGCTAAAAAATATCAATTTTATCAAGGCTGCGCTTTTTACCGCCCTGGCTTTGGCCGGCTGTATCGCCTTTATGACTATCGAAGTGGATATGAACTTTTTGGGCTTTGTGATGTCGCTGCGTGTGCCTAAACTATTATCGATGATTTTGGCCTCGTTTTGTATTGGCTATGGCAGCATTATCTTTCAGTCGATAATCAATAATCGTATTGTAACCCCCTGCTTGCTGGGGATGAATGCCCTTTATATTGTGGTACATACTTCCTTGGCCTTTATTTTTGGTGCAACCAGCGCCATTTTGGCCAATAAAAATTTGGCCTTCATTATCGATATCAGCATTATGGGTCTTGTGGCTACGCTAATGTATAGCTATTTGTTTAGGCTTACTAAATATAATATTTTGTATATTTTGCTGGCCGGCACAGTTTTGGCTACCTTTTTTACCAGCATATCCAATACCATGATCCGCATGCTCGACCCTAATGAGTATGATGTATTATTATCCTCTTTGGTGGCCGGTTTTGACCATGTTAATGCCGATATTTTGATTATGGCCACGCTATTGATTATTGGCACCTTGGTTTATGCTCGCAAGGAATTACCGCTATTGGATATTATTACCCTAGGGCGTAATCAGGCCATAAATTTAGGCGTTGATTATGAAAATACGATCAAAAGGCTAATGCTGGTAGTGGTGTTTTTTATTACTATTGCTACCGCCTTGGTTGGCCCAATTTCATTTTTAGGCTTGATTATTGCCAATATTTCACGCGAGCTGTTTAAAACTTTTAAGCATAGCTATTTGATGTATGGTTCTTTTATTGCCGGATTGGCCGTTTTAAGCATTGGCCAAACCCTAATCGAGCATGTATTTAGTTTTGGGGTAATAATTTCGGTATTTATTCAATTATTCGGTGGCGCCTATTTCTTGTATTTAATTTTAAGAAGTAAGAGGGTATAAGTTTGAATATTAATCAACTTTCTAAAAGCTATAATGGTAAATCGGTAGTTAAAGAGGTTAGCTTTGAATTGCCTAAAGGCAAAATAACCTCGCTGATTGGCCCCAATGGGGCAGGGAAATCGACGGTTTTGAATATTATTACCCGCCTAATCAAACAAGATGGCGGCGAGGCTTGCTTGGATGATTTGGATATTCGTAAATGGAAAAGCAAGGAATTAGCCAAAAAATTGGCTATTCTTACCCAAACCAATAATATTCAGATGAAATTAACCGTTAAAGAGCTGGTGGCCTTTGGCCGCTTCCCTTATAGTGGCAGCAATATTAATGCCGAGGACGAAAAGCATATTGCACAGGCTATTGCCTATATGGAATTGGGCGAATTTGAAAATCGTTTTATTGATGAATTATCGGGCGGCCAATTGCAGCGGGCTTATATTGCCATGGTAATTGCTCAGGATACCGAATATGTATTTTTGGACGAGCCTACCAACAATTTAGATATTTATCATTCATCCAATTTAATGGCGATGGTGCGCCGCCTTTGTGATGATTTGGGCAAAACGGTAATTTTGGTTTTGCATGAAATTAATTTTGCCTCGGCCTATTCCGATTATATTGCCGCCTTTAAGGATGGCCATTTGCATAAATTTGGCACCGTGCATGAGGTAATGACCAAGGAAACATTAAAAGAGCTATACAATGTAGATTTTGATATTCAGATGATTAAAGGCAGACCAATTTCTATTTATTATTAGTTGATTATAAGGGATATTCCCTTTTAATACAATAAAATTTTTAAGAAAGAAGGAGAACAAATGAAAAAGATTTTAACCTTGTTAGCTACCTTAACTTTGGCCGTAGTATTGGGCGCTTGCGGCGGCGGCGAAGCCGAGGAGCCGGCAGCAGAAACCCCGGCGGCCGAGGAGGCCGCAACCGAAGAACCGGCCGAAGAGCCTAGCGAAGAACCTGCTGAGGAAGCCTCTGCCGAAACGATTAAATTAATGGTAACCAATGGCGTAGACGAGCAAATCGAAGTGGACTTCCCCTTTGACCCTCAAAGAATAGTAGTTCTTAATTATCAAACTTTAGATTTCTTGATTGCAGCCGGCTTGGAAGATAGAATTGTTGGTACTATTGGTGATCCTACTATGTCGGAGCATTTAAAGCATGTTTGGGAAGATCCCGATGTGCAGCAATTGGGCGGTATGAAAGATTATGATTTAGAGGCTATTATGTCTTTGCAGCCGGATGTAATCTTCTCCAGCGACCGCAGTGCCGATGCTTACGATACCTTTATCCAAATTGCGCCTACCTTTGCCGCTTATGTTGATTATAGCATTGGTTTTTGGAATAGCTATAAAGAGTTGGCCGGCAAGCATGCCGCTATCTTTGGTGTAGGTGCCGAATTTGATGAAGTTATTGCCGGCTATGAGGCCAGGCTTGAAGCCATCAATACCTTTGCCGAAGGCAAAACCGCTTTATTGGGCTTAGTAACCGGCCAAGAGTATAATGCTTTGGGCAATGGCGGCCGTGCTTCGATTATTATGGATGGTGCTGATCCGGATAGTGATGAAATTGGCATGGGCTTTACCAATTTAGATGGCGATGAAGATATCAATCATGGTGATATTGCCAGCATGGACTTAATTTTAGAATTAAACCCCGACTATTTATTTGTTTTGGATAAAGATACCGCAGTAGGTGACGAAACCCCGATTACTGCCGAGCAGTTGATGGATAATGATATTATTGCTCAAACCACTGCTGCCCAAAATGGTAATATTGTTTATTTAACCCCAGGCTCTAACTGGTATTTATGCGATGGCGGCATTTTGGCTATGGATGCCATGATTGCCTGCATCGAAGAAGGTATTGGCTTATAATTTATTCTTTTTAGGCAAAATAATAATTGAAATTTAAATTAAGGGGCTGTCGCAGTTGCGACAGCCCCTTAATTTTAGGCAATTTCGCCTAATTGTGCTACCAGCACCGTTATATCATCATTAATTCGACCATTGCTTACGCTTACTACTTTATCCAGCAAATACTCGGCCATAGTTTGAGCCGTTTGGGCGGTGGCTTGCTCTAAAATGCGCATTAGCCATTGATGATCATCCATTGTGTCCATATCCAGTAGGCCGTCGGTGCCCATTATTATCATGTCGCCCGGTAATAATTTTTCGCCTATTACCTCTTTATCTATGGCATAAATCATGCCTACCGGTAGGCTATCGCCTTTTATCATCTTTACATTGCCGCCCCTTTTAATAAAACTGGCTGCTCCGCCGGTTTTTACAAAATCGGCCGCCCCTGTATATAAATCTACTATGCATAAATCCAAAGTTACAAAACTTTCCTCATTGCCGCGCAATGATAAGGCCGCATTTATAGTATCGATGGCCGTGTCTTCACTAAAGCCGGTTTCCAGCAGGCGGCTTACTATGGTAAGTGCGGCCGTGCTTTCGGCTGCCGCCTTTGCGCCGCTGCCCATGCCATCGCTTATCATCAATAATTGCTTGCCTTCTTCTAAAAGCATGCTGCCGCCGCTATCGCCGCAAATGCCGCCTTTGTCTTTAGCCAGTTGCGCCTGGCCAATTACTAAATTATAAGCCCCTTTAGCCAAAAGCCGATACTCGCAACGCTCTACACAATTGCGGCCACCGCAACTATTATTATGAACAGAAAATTCATAGCCCAAAAGGCGGCTAACCTCCTCCTCGATTGCCCTTTGACAAAATAGCTCGCCGGGGCATTCCAAATATTGTGCCCAAATATCAATCGATTTTTCGCCAATATTAACAATACCGGCATTATCAATCGGCAAACCTCGCTTGGCAATTGCCTTTTGCAATTCTCTTTCCAGAACTTCTCTTTCTTCGCCATAATCGCTGATTTCCTTGGATATTTTTTCCATAACATCGGCCACGCCATTTAATTGACGGCTTAGCAAACGGCGGCTTTGTTCTTTTTGATTATTCCAATAGCTACTGCGTAAATAAAGGCCATAAAGGCAATTAGCAATTGCTACCAGCTCTTTTATATGAGGGCAACGCCTCGAGAAATTATCCGGGGCATCTTTAACCGAGGCCAAACCATTAATCCGTACCGATTCGAATAATTGGATAATACCACGATAAGTTTCGTCGCGATCTAATTGCCAGCAAATATCCTGCAAGCTGCATTGGCTGCATAGTTGATAGGATAATTGTTCTAATGGGATATGAAGGTTGTCCTCTTCATCGGGGGCTTCTTCTACGCTTAATTCACTTAAAGAGTGGCTTAAATCTCTAAACATCCAGCCGCAATTACGCATGCGGCGCACAGCCAGGCGCAAAAGGCGCTCGTTTTTTTCCTCTTTGGTGCTGCGCAGGCCGCTTACCGAAAAAGCACGATGCAGATTATTAAAAACCTTAGTGGGAATTAAAAAGAAGAATACGGCGGCCACTAAGCTTGCGATTAGGCTTTGGGATATTTGCTCGCCGGTAAGCATATAAAGGGCTAAAATTAAATTGCCTAAGATAAAGCCCAAGCCCGTGCCTAGGCGGCCAAAGCCGCCAAAAACCCCTCCTAAAAGGCCGGCAAAGGAAAAGGTAGCCACCGTAACCGGCGAAACAATATTAGATAGGCTGGGCACAATGCCAATTAAAGCACCCATGGCAGTGCCTGCCCCCGGCCCACCTAAAAAGGCAACAGCCATAATTAAAAAGCGGCTAAAAATGCTTTGAACATCCATATTATAAATGCTAAGGCCGCTAAAGCCACAAACCACACCCATTAAAGCCACAAAAACACAAACCGTTTCGTCGGTAGAGAAGCGGCGGCTGATATCAAAACGGCGCAAGGCGTTAAAAACTACCAAAAAAACCAAGGCTAAACCGGCACTTAAAATTGCCTCGAAAACCGAGATTAAAATTCGGTAATTATTAAAGCCGATAATGGCAATATGCAGGCCTTTGCATACTAAAACGGTAGTTAACACCATGCCGGGAATAATAAACCATTGTTTTTTGCTATCTACCCGATAAAAGAGGAAAATAGCTGTAAGTAAAAGGCAAATTGCCCCATAAGGCAAGGCATTGCTAAGGGGCATGGCGCTTATAAGCCCTAGTAAGACGGGGATAATAAAGGCGCTACCTTTGCGGGGATATACTGCTGCGACGGCCACTAAAAAGGCCGGGGCAAAGGGGTAAAGATCGCCGAGAATTTGGGCTCGGGCTAAAAAAAATGCCGCTAAAGCCAAGCCGCAAATTTGGGTTGCTATGCTAAGGCTTAATTTGATCGGTTTTTTTTCTGCTGCTTTGGTGTCGATACCTGCTCGACGAAAAGGGTAAATACGTGGATTTTCTGCCATAAGCTCACCGCCTGAAATTTTTATTCAGCAAACAAAAAAAGTGCTAAATAAATTATATGCGTTAAAGCCTAAAAACAATGTCGAAACAATAGAAAAAATTTAATTTTCTTTACGACAAATAAGACTTGATTTTGAGCTAATGAAAGTAAAAGGCAGCTGTAAGCATATATTTCTAAAAGTTTTTTTGGTTCTTTTTTTCCAAAAAAAGAACAGCTCTTTTGACCTTAATCTTTTGAACTTATTTCTTTCAATTACAAGGCAAAAACGGGGGGGGAAGTAGCGGTCGTTTTT
>CAYJBP010000053.1:0-5079 GCA_964368605.1 uncultured Peptococcaceae bacterium
CGGAAACGCCCTTGCTTACCTTTAAGCATATCGGAAAGCGATTTTAAAGGACGATTACCGGGGCCTGTTACCGGGCGGCCACGACGGCCATTATCGATTAAGGCATCCACGGCCTCTTGCAACATTCTTTTTTCATTGCGCACAATGATATCGGGAGCACCCAAATCGAGCAAACGCTTTAAGCGATTATTACGATTGATTACCCTTCTATATAAATCGTTTAAGTCGGAAGTGGCAAAGCGGCCGCCATCTAATTGCACCATCGGCCTTAATTCGGGGGGGATAACCGGCACTACATCCAAAATCATCCATTCCGGTAAGTTGCCGGACATCAAGAAGGCTTCCACAACCTCTAGGCGGCGAATGGCTCTTACTTTGCGTTGGCCGCTAACTTCTTTTAATTCGCGGCGCAAATCTTCGGCCAAAGTGGGCAAATCCAAAGCCATCAAAATCTTTTTAACGGCTTCAGCTCCCATGCCTACCGTAAAGGTATAGCCATATTTATCACGGGCTTCTCTATATTCACTTTCGGTTAATAGCTGATAAAGATTTAAATCGCAACCTTCGTCTACGGTTAATACCACATAGGAAACAAAGTATAATACTTTTTCCAGATTACGTGGCGACATATCCAGCAGCAAACCCATACGGCTCGGTATGCCTTTAAAATACCAGATATGCGAAATAGGAGTAGCCAATTTAATATGGCCCAAACGCTCGCGGCGCACTTTAGCACGGGTAACTTCTACCCCACAGCGATCGCAAACAATGCCTTTATAACGCACACGCTTATATTTACCGCAATGGCATTCCCAATCGCGAGTAGGGCCAAAGATACGCTCGCAGAACAAGCCATCGCGCTCGGGCTTTAGGGTACGGTAATTAATTGTTTCCGGCTTCTTAACTTCCCCATGCGACCATTCTTCGATTTGCTCGGATGAAGCCAGGCCAATTCTCATTCTATCAAAATTGCTAACATCTAACAAGTTGCAACTCTCCTTCCGAATACTACCATTTTCAGGCCATAAAGCTAGCTTAATGCCAGCCCCTAAAACTGATCTAAATCTACATCATCTAAGATGTCTTCATCCAATTCATTTTTAACCAGATGCAATTTGCTTAAATCTAAATCCAAATCATCATCATCGTCATCGTCTTCTTCATTGATGGGATCGTCCAAATCTAATAAATCGTCGTCATCATCATCCATCTCATTCTCTACCGGCGGCGGAGCAGGCTTTAATTCGCCGATATCTAAGCCTAATTCTTTAGCGGTTTCTACCACATCATCATCGTCTTCGCGGATTTCGATAACTTCATTATTTTCGGATAGAACTTTTACATCCATGCATAAGCTTTGCAATTCCTTAATCAAAACCTTGAATGATTCGGGAACACCCGGCTCGGGAACTTTTTCGCCTTTAACGATAGCCTCATAGGTTTTAACACGGCCGACAATATCATCGGATTTTACGGTTAAAATTTCCTGCAAGGTATAGGCTGCACCATAAGCCTCTAAAGCCCAAACCTCCATCTCACCAAAGCGCTGGCCGCCAAACTGAGCTTTACCGCCCAAAGGCTGCTGGGTTACTAATGAGTATGGGCCGGTAGAACGGGCATGGATTTTATCATCTACTAAGTGGGCCAGTTTAAGCATATAAACATAACCGGCCGTAATTTTATTATCAAAGGGCTCGCCGGTACGGCCATCATAAAGCACCGATTTGGCATCATCCGTTAGGCCGGCTTCTCTTAATGTGGCGGTAATATCATGCTCATTAGCGCCATCAAATACCGGGGTAGCAACATGAATACCTAAAGTTTTGGCAGCTAGGCCTAAATGGCATTCCAAAACCTGGCCGATATTCATCCTGGAAGGCACGCCTAAAGGATTAAGCACAATTTCGATCGGGGTACCATCTGCTAAAAACGGCATATCCTCTACCGGCAAAATGCGGGATACAACACCCTTATTACCGTGACGACCGGCCATTTTATCGCCAACCGAAATTTTACGTTTTTGGGCTACATAAATTCTTACCAACTTATTTACGCCCGGCGAAAGCTCGTCGCCATTATCGCGATAAAAAGTGCGTACATCTACAATCATGCCGCTTTCGCCATGGGGTACTCTTAAAGAGGTATCTCTAACTTCACGGGCTTTTTCGCCAAAGATGGCGCGTAAAAGGCGTTCTTCGGCGGTAAGTTCGGTTTCGCCCTTGGGGGTTACTTTACCTACTAAAATATCGCCGGGACGAACCTCGGCACCGATGCGGATAATGCCTTCATCGTCTAAGTCTTTAAGCACATCCTCGCCCACATTGGGGATATCGCGGGTAATTTCTTCCGAACCTAATTTAGTGTCACGGGCATCGCATTCATACTCTTCGATATGAATCGAGGTAAAATAGTCATCTTTAACTAATTTTTCGGAAAGCAAAATAGCATCTTCATAATTATAGCCTTCCCAAGTCATAAAGGCGATTAACACATTACGGCCTAAAGCTAATTCGCCCAAATCAGTAGACGGGCCATCGGCAATAGGCTGGCCTTTTTTAACAACTTGGCCTTTAGCTACAATCGGCTTTTGATTTACACAAGTGCCCTGATTAGAGCGCTGGAATTTAAGCAAACGATGCCTTTCCAATAGGCCTTCGTCGGTTTTAACGATAATTTCATTACCGGTAACCCGTTCGATAACGCCATCATTTTCGGCTATTTCGCCGACAAAGGAGTCGATAGCGGCCTTATATTCCATACCGGTGCCTACATAGGGGGCATCGGTAACCAAAAGCGGCACTGCCTGACGCTGCATGTTCGCACCCATTAAGGCACGGTTAGCATCATCGTGCTCTAAGAAGGGGATTAAGGCGGTAGCCACCGATACTAATTGCTTGGGGCTAACATCCATGTATTGGGCTTGCTCGGCCGGACGAATGGCAATTAAATCGCCATGACGAATATTTAAGCGCTCATTAACAAAGCAATTATTTTCGTCTAAAGGCTCATTGGCCTGAGCAACCACAAAATTATCTTCTTCATCTGCCGAAAGATAATCGATTTGTTCTAAAACACGCTTATCCTCTACCCTACGATAAGGGGTTTCGATAAAGCCGAATTCATTAATGCGGGCAAAGGTGGATAAAGCACCGATTAAGCCAATATTAGGACCTTCAGGCGTTTCGATCGGGCACATCCGGCCATAGTGGCTGTGATGAACGTCACGAACTTCAAAGCCGGCACGCTCACGCGATAAGCCGCCGGGGCCTAAGGCCGATAAGCGGCGTTTATGGGTTAATTCCGATAAAGGATTAGTTTGATCCATAAACTGCGATAGCTGCGAAGATCCAAAGAATTCTTTAATAGCGGCTACAACCGGGCGAATATTAACTAAAAGTTGCGGCGTAATTGATTCTACATCTTGAATGGTCATTCTTTCGCGAACAACTCTTTCCATACGGGATAAACCGATTCGGAATTGATTTTGCAGCAATTCGCCAACACTACGCAGGCGACGATTACCAAGATGGTCGATATCGTCGGCAACTTCTTTGCCTTCTACCAAGCGTAGGAAATAGCGCAGGGTTTCGACAATATCGGGTTTAGTTAGATGGCGCAGATAATCATTGTAGCTGATTTCTTCATCGGTATCGATATAGGCTTGCGCCTCATCGCTCCAGAGCTGGCCTTGTTCATTTAAATTACGTAAGATTTTATGATCTAATTTCTTTTCTAATTTATAGCGACCGACTTTGCCCAAATCATAGCGTTTGGGATCGAAGAAAAAGCCATGCAAAAGCAGCCTGGCCGAATCAACGGTAGGCGGCTCGCCCGGACGTAAGCGTTTATAAATTTCGATTAAGGCTTCGTCGGTATTATTCGAAATATCTTTTTCTAAAGTCATTTTAACGGCAGGGTGATCATCAAATAGGGCTAATATTTCCTCATCGGTAGAATAGCCCAAGGAGCGAATTAATACCGTGGCCGGGATTTTGCGCATTCTATCTACCCTTACATAAAGGTAGCCCTGCACATCGGTTTCGAATTCGAGCCAAGCACCACGATTGGGGATAACAGTAGAACCAAATAAGCTTTCGCCATTGGGATCTACATTGGCATGAAAATACACACCCGGCGAGCGTACTAATTGGCTAACAATAACCCTTTTGGCACCATTGATAATAAAGGTACCTTTATTGGTCATTAACGGAAAGTCGCCCATAAAGACTTCTTGTTCTTTAACTTCGCCACTTTCTTTATTGATTAAGCGCACCTTAACTCTTAACGGTGCTGCAAAAGTAACATCCCGTTCCCTACACTCGTCCACCTCGTATTTAGGCTTACCAAAAGAGTAGTCCACAAATTCCAGAACTAGGTTTCCGGTAAAATCCTGAATGGGCGACACATCTTGAAAAATCTCTCTTAATCCTTCATCCAAAAAATGCTGATAAGACCTTTTTTGCACTTCAATTAAATTCGGCATTTCCAAAACTTCGGGTATTCTTGAATAGCTACGTCTTTCCCGGGCAATTTCTTTAACGGGATATCTCATCTTTGCAAATCACTCCTCATACTAACATTAAGCTGCCGATAAAAGTAGACAGTTATCCATAGTAGCGCAAAGTATATAGTATCATAAAAAAAGGCGCAGGTCAAGCAAAATTTGTAAATTAGTTGGAAATTTGTATTTATATGTTAAAAAGGCAGCAATTACAAAAGTTTTTTTGATTCTTTTTTTTCAAAAAAAGAATATATCTTTTGACCTTTATCTTTTGACCTTTATCTTTTGACCTTTATCTTTTGACCTTTATCTTTTAATTTTTCTTTCAATTATATAATAGCAAGAAAACAAAAATAAGCAGTTATAGCCAGCTACCGGCAAAGCCAAATATTGAATTGCTAAAAATTGAAAGAAAGCTGCTATTTTTATTTGCTTTGCAAATAAAAATAAAGTGCCCTAAACCCAGCTAGCCACCAGCACCAATCTTTGCTTAAGCAAGCCCTGGCGCAAGCCCTGGCGCAAGCCCTGGCGCAAGCCCTGGCGCAAGCCCTGGCGCAAACCTTGCAAGCCCTAGCTGC
>CAYJBP010000053.1:5179-9271 GCA_964368605.1 uncultured Peptococcaceae bacterium
CCCTGGCGCAAGCCCTGGCGCAAGCCCTGGCGCAAACCTTGCAAGCCCTAGCTGCATACTCAACAAATCCCCACTCAGCAAAAAAAATACACAAAAGGAGGCTGCCACCCTGCTTTGCCGGTGTTGGCCTCCTCCTAATTCTTACTGCTTCATTCGTTCTGCTTAATCCTTATTGCCCAGTGCCATAGACAGGGCACTTCATTTCTATTTGCTTTGCAAATAGAAATTGCAGCTTTATCTTTCAAGTTTTTTCCTTTTTTATCACCATTTAATTAGGTAATTACTCTGCCCTTTTCATTTACTGAGCTTTTTTATACTTGAAAGATTAAAAGATTAAAAGATCGTTCTTTCTTTTTAGGAAAGAAAGAACCAAAGAAACCTTTTACTCTTTTATCCCTAGACCTAATTCTGCCGTTTTTGTTTGCATTCCTTTTATACATAGCTCTATCACTTGGTTTAGCTCCAAGCCCAAACGCTCACAGCCGCCTCTAATCAAATCACGATCGCATTTAGCCGCAAATTGCTTATCCTTAAACTTCTTCATCACACTCTTTACCGTTAAATCAGTTATCCCTGTCGGACGCATCAAGGCTGTTGCTCCGATAATACCTGTTAACTCATCTACTGTATATAAACTCTTTTCCATTTCAGTCAACGGCTCTACCTCATTACGAATGCCAAAGCCATGCGCTTTAATAGCCCGCAATTCCTCATCGGTAATATCTTCGCCGGCCAATAGCTCTTCTACATGGTCTAAATGGCTTTCCGGGAATTTCTCAAAATCAATATCATGGATATAACCAATTGCCTGCCAATGCTCTATATCTGCATTGAAAAATTCGGCCATAGCCCCCATAGCCGCACTTACAGCCAAAGAATGATTGATTAAATGAGGCTGGCTAATATGACGCTGCACTATTTGTTGCGATTTTGCTAAAGTTAACATAAACCCTCCATCTATTTGCTTTTTAATAGCTTATTTTTAAAACGCGGAAAAATCTGCATATCCTCTTTACTATCAGCATAATATAATTCGCTGATTAAAAGCATAAAGGCGAAAAAGAAGCCCGAAGTTACCGAAAAAAGCACATGCCCGGCTATAATCAGATAGCCGGCGGTTAAGCCTACCGCCATAAAACAACCCAAGCCGAATATATCGGGCTTTTTAATGAAGTTTTTAACCAGGCGTACCCCTAAATATACATATATCCAAAGCATGGTCAAAGCCCCGGTTAGGCCATAGTAAAATAGCACCTCAAAAATATCCATTTCGATAATAAAGCGCTGTGTGCCACGGCCAATACCAAATAACCAGGCATAAGGGCCGCCTTGTAAGAATAAATCTAAGGCAGCCTGGAATTTTGCTCCCCTGCCGCTTAATAAAAATACCTGAGCATCGCCTTCTTCGGCAATCATCATTACCCGTTCAACAACCTCGGATACGCTGGTTAAAAGGCCAAATAGGCTTAAGAACATAAAAATAGCAAAAGTGCCTAGGCAAATATCCCTAAATAGGCGCAAGAATAAAGATTGCCCTTTGCGCTTAAACACAATGGCATAGATTAAAAAGGCGGCCAAGGTAGCCCCCACCGCAATAAAGGCGGTTTTAGTACCAATAGCCAAAAGGGCACATAAAGCGGAGGCCGCAGCCCCTAAATAAAATATTTTTTGCTTACGCACAGCCTGCGGATTTAGCTCAAAATAGGCGGCAATGGCAATTGGAGCCAGCATCATCAAAACAGCGGTAATATCATTACCGGAATAAAAAAAGCCACGCGCCCCAAAATAGCCAAAGCGATCGCCATAGGTGGCAAAACCCACTTTAAGGATAAAGGGTATATGGATAGCCAAAGATAAAATCAAGGCCAGTAAGCTAAGCAGCCATTTAAACCAGCTGATAAGCTGTTCTTTTGTCCAACTGCTTTGCAGGCATAGCCGCCAATATACCAAGATAACGGCAATATTATATACATATTTGGCAATAGTTTGCATTTCGGTAAACAAGGCAAAGCTTTCGGCAAACATAAATTCCCCGGCCACGGTTAAAAGCCAGGCAACCGCTATGGCGCTTACGGTGATGATTGATAATTTATCTTTCATCATCAATACATAGGCGGCAAAAAGCAATAACATAACCATTCTTAAGATTAAAATCGGCGTAATTAAACTGCTTAATTCCACCCCGGAAATTTCCGAGCCAACATAAAGATAAGCACCGCCATAAATATCCAACAACGGGTTAATAAACAGATATAACCAAAAGAATTTTTCGATCCCTTTATTGGTAACAGGCAAAACCAGCCCCCCCTTAGCAATATTATTCATAAACAAACTTTAACCATTATAACATGATTTGAATAAGATGGCAATAAAATTATCCAATAAAGAAGAGGCTGTAGCAACAGCAACAGCCTCTTAACAAAAAGTTTTAGTCAATTTTTTGACAAAAAATTGCCGGGGTTTGGGGGCAGCGCCCCCAAGGTCTTAATCGCCAAAATTAATTGTGGCCGAAAGCAATTGGCTATTATCACTATCGATAGCAATTTGCTCCCATTGCATGGCATCGCCACCATAATTGATTTCGTTGAAGTTGCATTGCCATACAATCTTTTTACCGATAGAAGTAACACTTGCAGGAATAGTAAGCGAACTAAGATTTTTAGAACCGTAAAAAGCCATATTGCCAATAGTTGTAACATTATCGGGGATAATAAATTGCTCCAAGGCCGTGCAAAGGCCAAAGGCGGTATTATCAATGCTTAGTAATGAGCTAGGTAGGCTAATCTCGGTAAGGGCAGGCGAATTATAAAATGCGCTTATGCCAATATGCTTTACCCCTTCGCTTAATACCACACTTTGTAATGAAGAGCTTTTGGAAAAGCTGGCCATGCTAATTTTTTCAACCGTGCCGGGCACAGTAACGCTAATTAAATTATCATTATCATAAAAGGCATGACTATCAATATGCTTTACTGTAATGCCATTAATTTCGGCCGGGATATTGGCAATAGTAATATTGCCACGGGTTTTCTCTATTGTGCCGGTTGCCATATTAAAGAATATTTCTCCGCCAACAATACCATCCACTGCCAGCCAGCCGGTATCATTTTGGCTTAGATTAATACCATTCGATCCATCGCCAAAATTAATTGTGGCCGAAAGCAATTGGCTATTATCATCATCGATAGCAATTTGCTCCCATTGCATGGCATCGCCGCCATAATTGATTTCGTTGAAGTTGCATTGCCATACAATCTTTTTACCGATAGAAGTAACACTTGCAGGAATAGTAAGCGAACTAAGATTTTTAGAACCGTAAAAAGCCATATTGCCAATAGTTGTAACATTATCGGGGATAATAAATTGCTCCAAGGCCGTGCAAAGGCCAAAGGCGGTATTATCAATGCTTAGTAATGAGCTAGGTAGGCTAATCTCGGTAAGGGCAGGCGAATTATAAAATGCGCTTATGCCAATATGCTTTACCCCTTCGCTTAATACCACACTTTGTAATGAAGAGCTTTTGGAAAAGCTGGCCATGCTAATTTTTTCAACCGTGCCGGGCACAGTAACGCTAATTAAATTATCATTATCATAAAAGGCATGACTATCAATATGCTTTACTGTAATGCCATTAATTTCGGCCGGGATATTGGCAATAGTAATTGTTTTTTCCGCATCGGTAATTTCACCTTTGCTTGCATCAAATTTAATTCGGCCGCCTTCAATGCCGGCTAAGGTATACCAGCCATCTTCATCAGGATTGGTTACCGATATTTCCTGCCATTTAGCTACTACTACGGTATCTTGGCTAAAAACAGTAGTGGCGGTTATTTGGTTTTCGCCATCAAACCAACCTAAGAAATCATAGCCTGCTTGGCTGGGATTGGTCGGCATCGAGCTTAAAATACCATTATAATCGGTGCTAATTTGTGCATAGTTTTCGCCTTGTGATACAAAGGTAATATTAAAGGTAGGTAGCTCAACAAATTTAGCTACTACTACGGTATCTTGGCTAAAAACAGTAGTGGCGGTTATTTGGTTTTCGCCATCAAACCAACCTAAGAAATCATAGCCTGCTTGGCTGGGATTGGT
>CAYJBP010000053.1:9371-15612 GCA_964368605.1 uncultured Peptococcaceae bacterium
GGTTTTCGCCATCAAACCAACCTAAGAAATCATAGCCTGCTTGGCTGGGATTGGTCGGCATCGAGCTTAAAATACCATTATAATCGGTGCTAATTTGTGCATAGTTTTCGCCTTGTGATACAAAGGTAATATTAAAGGTAGGTAGCTCAACAAATTTAGCTACTACTACGGTATCTTGGCTAAAAACAGTAGTGGCGGTTATTTGGTTTTCGCCATCAAACCAACCTAAGAAATCATAGCCTGCTTGGCTGGGATTGGTTAATGGTTGAGTTAAAGTACCGCTTTCATTTGTTATAACAGTAAAGTTATCGGCAAAAGGCGAGCTAAATGTAATAGTATATACTATAGGCTCTATCTCTTTTACGGCCAAGGCAATTGCACCGCTTGGGGTTAATTGCAAGGCATAATCAGAATTATCGGCTGTAAAATAATCAAGAGCTTCTTCGCTTAAAGTACCTGCTTGGGAACTAACTACAATTATAGGCTCGTCTTGAACCGGTTGGGATTGGGTGCTTAGCCCTATTTTTAGATTTGTAGCATTATCCATTAAGATAATTTGCTCGCCATTTTCTAAGTAGATATTATTGGCTGTATTATTGGAGCTAAGGATATTATTATCAATAGTAGTATTGCTGCCCACAAATAATGTTCTTTGATCTAAATCTAAATAAACCGCACCACCGGCAGTGCTTGCGCTATTGCCTGTAATTATGCTGTTTTGGATGTTAATATCGCCATTATAAACATAAACGCCACCACCATTGCCCAGCGAAATATTATTTACAATCGAAGTACCATTAATATTAACGGAATGGGCACTGGCTACGCCGCCGCCGGAAGAACCTGCCGTATTATTGCGGATAATACCACCAAATAAATTGTGGCCGGCAGTAGAGGTGCTGCCAATACCACCACCGTCGGAGCTGGCATTATTATTTTCGATTATGCCGCCATACAGGTTTAAAACACCCCGATTAGCAGTATATACCCCACCGCCAAAGCGGCTGGATTCATTATTGGCAATTGTGCCTGCATAGATATTAATGGTAGCGCCATTGGCAAAAATACCACCGCCGTTTGCGCTTGAGCCGCCTTGAATTGTGCCGCTATTATCCGCTAAATCGTAAATATTTAGTTCTACATTAGCATTAGGGGCGGTTATTACCGACGAATTGCCTGTACCGGTTAAGGTAAAGCCGTTTAAGAATAAATTATATACGCCGTATTGCAGCATAATATCTTGGCTTAAATCGATATCTTGGGTTAATACATAATTACCGGCAGGCAAATTGCCGCCATCGCTAATAATATTATCATAGATAATGCCTTCATGAATAATATCTTGATCCGAAGAATCATCTGCGGTAACTGTTATTGGCTGACGCGCAAAAATCAGCGAATTTGTAGTAGAAATAGTAATCGATGTTGTATCTAAGGCCAAATTTTGGCCATTTAAAATAAAATAATCGCTAAAATCGGCATCGATTGTATCATCGCTATAAGTGGCTTTTACAATCATGCCGCTGGCATCAAAATCTTCGCCTTGTAAATAATCTACTTTATCCGGGGCTTTGGTAATTTCGATAGCTTCGACTACCGGCTTAGGATCGGTAATATCTGCGCCATATACCTTAGCAAAATCCTCGACCATTTGCTCATACATGGCTTCATGCCCGAGCAAATTAGGATGGATATTATCATATTTATGGGTTTGATATTGCTCGGGAGTAACGGCTACTTCCAAATCGAGCACATAAGCACCAAAAGCTGCCGCCACATCTCTTATGCCTTGATTATAAGTAAGTAAGGTATCGCCAAATTGATTGGTATCGGGGAATTGGGTTACAGGGTTAGAGAGTATATCCGAATAAGATTGCAAGGTAATGCACCAAATATCGGCATTAGGATATTCCGCTTGCAGCCTTTTTAATAAGACGGCATAGGCCTCTTTAAAAGTTGCAGGATGGCTGCTTGCATCAAGGGCGGCAATATTGCCATCCCAATCACCTAGGGGGGCAAGGTCGAAATCATTGCCGGAACCGGAAACCAAAATAATATCGGGATCTACTCGGTTACCGTTTTCGTCATAATCCCATAAGCCTAAAATACGGTTTTGGCTTTCTGTTCCACCTAAAAATGTTATCGATTGATCAAGTACCGGGGTATAATTTATTGTTACGCCTGTGCCGCCAATGGAATTATTAATATATAGTTCCATATTATTTTCGGCAAAAAAACGGCCATAGAACATTTGCTCAATCGAAGTAATGCCACTTCTATCATTGGGATAGGTACCAATATAATATTCAAATTTATTGGTATGGCTGGTGCTTTGAGTACCGTTTGAAGCTGTGCCACGATAAGAAGTTAAAGAATCGCCCAAAATTGAAACTTTTTTTCCTGCCAGCTCGGGGAAAGTAATCGGGTCTGCTTCTGCCGCTTGGGCAAAAATTGGCATTTGCCAAAGACTAAGAAAAGCAATAGCCAAACTAAAACTTAAAGCTAACTTAATAAAACTGCTTATTTTTGTTTTCATTACATAATCTCCCTATATTTAAAATAAGCATTATATAATGATATAATGCTTATTAATTATATAAATTTTTTTAAGTATTGTCAAGCCAAAACAGACAAATATTAGTAAAAACTACTATTAAACCAGCTAAATAGCCTAAAAAATAGTTAGCCCAATGATGATAAAAAAGAGGCTGCCGCAATAACGACAGCCTCTTAATATTCTAAAAGTTTTTGCTTTTGCTTTTTACAAAAAGCAAAGGTCTTAAAAGGCCTTATTAAGCCTTATGCTTTTTGCCTAAGCCCAAAACTGCGGCGATAGCCAATAACCCTAAAGAGCTAAACAAATATAAGGGCAAGCGGCTGGCATCATCGGTTTGGGGCAAAGCGCCCAAGGGGGTTTCTTCTTCGATAATCAAAACCTCTTCCGGCTTAGGAGCAAGTGGGGTTTCTTCGGTTATGGTTACCACTTCTTCGCCCAAGGGGGTGGGTTCTTCTTCAATAATTTCCTCTTCGGGGGGATTGCGGTCTATTTCGCCGCCGCCACCGCCGCCACCGCCACCTGGCTCTAAGTCATTAGTGGCTGCAAATTTTAATTCGGCTTCGGCAGTTAAATCATAATCCAAAGTAAACTGAGCATTTTCTACCTGCTCGGTAGCCCCAAGGTTAAGATCATAAACGGCTAAGGAATTGATATCATAACCGGCTACCGTTCTGGTTTCCACAATTTGATATTTACCTTCCGGCAGATTTTCAAAAGTGGCCACACCATTAATATTGGTAACAGCAGTTACAATTTGACCATTAACCATATAGTCTACAAAAGAGGTTATATTATCAACAGTTCTTTCAATTAGTAACTTAAATTCAACACCGGCTAAAGGAATATCATTTAGCGGATCGCTATCTAAATACTGTTGCTCGGCATATTTGGTAATGGTAATCCGATCTTTTTGGCCGGTAATATGGCCGCCAATCTCGCTAATTTTAATGCCGGTTACTTTAGCGCTATCTTCTTTATCGGTACCTTTAACGAGAACTTCATTGCTATAGGCAACTTCGCTCGGCTCGGCATAAACAAATAATTCAAAAGTATAGCCTAAAGATTGGCTTTTAGCATCACTGTTTTCGCCAAATGATTTTAAGAAATCCTCGATTTGAGCGTCATTTTGCCCTTTAGCTTTTAAATAGCTAGTTAAATCGGCATCGGTTGTAATGGCATTGCCGTTTTGATCGATGGCGATAGGTGTATTATTAGCACCAAAGCTACCTAAATTGATGATAACCGAAGTATTATCGCTGCTAAAGCCGATAACAGGCTTTTGATTAGCAATACCTACTTGATATGCTTCGATACGGGCGATAAAAGCGTCTTTGCTTTCTTCTGCTGCTTGATATTCTACTTGGAAATAATCGGCCAGGTTAAAGCTGCTACCGCTGGGATAAACGGTATCGCCGGTGGCATCGGCCGGATAATATTCTTCGTATAAGATATTAAATTTAGTGGTATCAAAATATTGGCCGGAGCTTAAATTATCATAAACCAGAATATTTTTATAGGTGGAATCAGTTACGGCATCATTATCATGCTTAGCTGCAGCAGCCACTAAATCATAGCCGATATCGATGGTGTATTTAATGATACCATAGCGGCTTTTGATGCCATCGCCATCAAGGTCGATTTCTTCCGAGCCTAAGGGCAAAGCGGTTTTGCTAAGATCATCGGGGTTAACATATAACTTGCTATTAGTAGCGGTAAATTGATATACATCGCCTGCTTTAACTACTAATTCAAAGCTATTATCTTTGGTAGTATGGCTAAGGGCATTTTGATCTGTAACTTCCAAGCTATTAATATCATAGCCGGAAACAGCCACGGTTTCGGTAATTAAATAGGTGCCGGGTGTAAGATCGGCAAAGGAAATATCAAGATAGGCTGTGGTAGTTCTGCCATCTTTCCAACCATTTTCTATTGGGTTGCCATCGGCATCGGCAATAAGCTGGATTTCAAATTTTGTGCCGCCTAATCTGATATTAGGGTTTTGCTCATCCCTTTTGGTAATGGAAATATAGCCTTTTTCGGATTTGGTATTATAGGCTGTTAATTCGATGGGGCCGTCTTCTTCACCGGTTACTGTTAGCCAATAATAGCCATTTCTATATTCTAGCTCATCGCCATTAGCATCAACTATCTTAATGCTGGTGCGATCATAACCGGGGGCAGCGGTATGCTCTTCAATAAAATATTCGCCCGGCTGAAGCCTATAAAAACTATAAGATCCATCTTCATTGCGGCCTGCTGTGCCTGCGTATGGAGGAGTTTTTCTTGGATCACCTAAGTTAATAGTGGTATAGCCTTCAATCATCTCCCCGGTTTCGCTATCAAGTTTATTGATATTAATTTGGGTACCTTCTATTTTACCATTGGTGGCAATAATGGTATAATCGCCTAAACCCAAAAATGTAATATAATATTTTCCATTTTCAAGTACCAGCTCATAGCCAAGATCCGGCCTACCTACATATTCAGCTAAGAAAGCGAGCGTATCTTTATCATAACCACCGGCAGGAGCGGAAATTTCTTGAATTTCATATTTAGTATTTAGTTTAAGGTCTTTAAAATAATATAAACTTTGATTATCTATGCGGTATTGCTTTACTTCTACATTATTTGCTTCATCATACAAAACAAATTCGCCGCTCTTGCCCCAACCGATTGAATCACCGCTAACTGCATCGCGCTTGCCAATTACTAACAGAACACCCTTACGCTTATTGGTAGCATTTAGGGTAATGGTTTTGCCATTATCTTCGCTATCAACTATAATTTCGAGGGTATATTTACCGTTTTCGCCGTCTACCGGGCTAATTGTTACATTATCATTGGCGGTTTCCAGCGCAACTAATAATGATTCAAGGTCATAGCTATCAAAATAGGATACGGTTTCGCTTAAGGTATAGCTGCCGGCCGGGATATGGTCAAAAACGATAGCCTTGGTATCGCTATCATAGCCGCCGGTAAAGGTATATTTTTCATTTTCGATAATCAAGGTGGTATAAGCCGCTAAGTTTTTAGAGCTATCATCGGCATCGGTTTTATTAAATACCAGCTTAATACCTTCTAGATGGCCGGGGGGAGTATGATTATATTTAATGGTAACTTGCATGCTACCGATAGTAATTGTTTCTTCATTATCTTCGCTATCGAATTCGCCAACGCTGCCTTCGATAAAGAAACCACCCGAACGACCATAATAGTTTTCGATATTGTCATGGGCTACAAAATGAATATAGCTGGCATTAGTTTTAGAAATGATTGCCCAATGGCCTAAAAGTACATTATCACCGTTAGGATCCATATATAAGGGCATATAATTATCTAAATCGGCAGATTCATCGTTTAGATAATGGTTTTGACCTAGGAAATTAATAACCGAGCCGGATAAATCAATTTTGAAATAATCGCCACCATTGATATCAATTTGGCTAAGGCCGGTATTGCCATCTTGCTTATCATCTGCAACTTGCCAATCGATGGCAAAGCTAACTTGATCACCAATGGTAAGCTCGATATTAGCATTATTAGCAACTGCATTGCCATTAACTTCCATTGTGGCATCGATATCCAATAAGTTTTCTATATCCTTAGGTTGATCATTAATCGGTGCGGGGCCGCCATCGCCGCCGCCAGTGCCAGCGCCATTGCCGTCGCCAGCGCCATCGCCAT
>CAYJBP010000054.1:0-15184 GCA_964368605.1 uncultured Peptococcaceae bacterium
TAGGGAAACCTATGTAATCCGAACCCAGCCCAGCCTTGACTGTTTTTGATTTGTTTTGTAGGGAATGGTCTTGACCATTCCGCTGTTTTGATTATTGTAACCTATTGCTAGCTGGATGGTGGGTTATTAATGTTTTTTGGCGGATATTTCTATTGCTTGCTCTTTCTTGGGTGGGTAGGCCTTCTTGTCCCTTTGCTTTTTGTAAAAAGCAAAAGCAAAAACTTTTACAGCTCACGTTGGCGCAATACCTCGTATAAAAGTGCTGCTGCCGCTGCCGAAACATTAAGTGATTGAATAGCTCCGGCTAAAGGTAGGGAAATTAAAAAGTCGCTATTTTTCTTTAACAAGGGGCTAATCCCTTTACCTTCGCCACCCATAATCAAAACCAAGGGCATATTCAAATCGGTTTGCCAGGCTTTTTTGCCGCCCATATCGGCAGCGGCCAGCCATAAGCCTTCTTTTTTTAAATCGGCTGCGGTTTGATTTAAATTAGCCACCCTAGCTACCGGCAAATATGCACTTGCCCCTGCCGAAGTTTTAACCACCGTAGGCGTTAAAGAGGCCGATCGCCGCTTGGGGATAATCAAACCATGCGCACCAACACAAACTGCGGTGCGAATAATTGCCCCCAAATTATGGGGATCTTCCACATTATCCAACATAATTAAAAGCGGCTGTTCATTTTTGGCACGGGCTGCTGCCAACATATCTTCAATTTCGCTATAATGATAAGGAGCAAGCTCTAAGGCTATGCCCCGATTATCCGGGCCGGCAACTTGATTAAGCTTTTGCTTAGGAATAAATTGATAAGGTATGCCCCGATTTTGGCAAATATCTAAAATTTCATTGGCAAAACGATATTCAATACCCTCGGCCAATAAAAGCTTATTAGCCGGGCTATCGGCCTTTAAGGCTTCAAATACGGCATTACGGCCGCAAATAAAACCGGCCTTTTCGCTTAAATCAACCTCGGTATTATGCTGCTCATCTAGCTTAGCACGCTTAGGGCTACTGTCTTCATTGCGCCCTTCATTACGATCTTTACTACGACCTTGATAGCGATCATTACTGCGGCTATCATTTCGTTCACTGCTGCGCTGATTATTACGTCCGCCTTTATGCTCATTATCGCGGCTATTACCCTTATTATGGCTTCGCTTATCGCCCTGCTTATTAGTTGTTTTAGTCATTATTATTACCCTTCTTAATCGCCTCTACCCTGCCACAGCTCATTTTGCCTTCATAACATACACCTTCGGTGATGCAAGTAGCCCCGGCATGAGCAAAGAGGGTGGGCGCTATTTTTTTAACTTCTTTTAACATGGCCAAAGCCAAAATTCTAATCTCGGCCTGGGCTCTTTCGCAGCAACGTAATTTAAAAAAGTTATGGAGGCTGCGGGCATTCATCGTAATCACCAAATTGGTACAAGCAGCATTAGGCAAAATATAACGGGCATCTTCAGGCTCGATGCCGGCCTCTAAAAAGGCCTGATATTGCTGCTCGATTTTAATCATAATATCATCAAAGGCCTGTTTTTGCTCGGGGTTTGCGGCAATCGATTTAGGGGTTACAAATTCAAAACCACTTTCCTTAACATAACGCTGCGACTTCTGACTATAAGAAGCAATACGATGCCGCACCAATTGATGCGATAAAGTACGGCTAACCCCATCAATGGCAAAGGTAAAAACCGCATGCTCAAAAGGCGAAAAATGACCAAGCTCGCTTAGTTTAGCCAAAAAATTATCTACCTTCTGCTGATCAAAATTAGTTAATAAATCATTGCCGCTTAAAGGCGAATAACAAAGCCGCGCGGCCGCTGCTACCACCTTTTCCGGCTCGGGGGTATGGGCAAGAATAGTTACTTTCATGTTTTCTCCTTAAATTATGATTATTTACGAATAACACCGCTATCCTTGGCCGCCTGTGCCACTTTAAGCGCCACGGCCTGGGCTAAGCCCTCGGCAAAGGCAGGCGGAATAATATATTGCGGATTAAGCTCGTCGGCCGGGATAAAATCGGCAATGGCATAAGCGGCGGCCAATTTCATCTCCTCATTGATATCATAGGCATTGGCATCAAATGTGCCCCTAAAAATGCCGGGGAAGGCCAAAACATTATTGATTTGATTGGCGAAATCACTGCGGCCGCTACCTACAATGGCAGCACCGCCTTTTAAGGCTTCGTCGGGATAAATCTCGGGCACGGGATTGGCCATCGCAAAAACTATTGCTTTTTCGGCCATGGTGCTAATCATGGCACTATTTACCAAATTAGGCGCAGATAAGCCAACAAAAACATCGGCATCTTTAATAATCTTAACCAAATCGCCCTTAATTTTACGGGGATTGGTAATTTTGGCTATATCAATCAAAGCGCTATCCATATTAGGCCGCCCCTGATAAACCACGCCATCGATATCATAAAGAGAAATCTCCCCTACCCCGTATTTTAGCAAAAGCCTGGCTACAGCCTGGGCTGCTGCCCCTGCACCACTAATGGCAATTTTAATATCCTGCTTTTGCTTTTTTACCAGCTTTAAAGCATTGATTAAAGCAGCAACCACCACTACCGCCGTGCCATGCTGATCATCATGAAAAATTGGGATATCGCAAATTTGCTTAAGCTTTTTTTCAATTTCAAAGCAACGAGGGGCGGCAATATCTTCTAAATTGATGCCGCCAAATGAAGGCGCCATCAAAGCAATGGTACGCACAATTTCGTCTACATCTTTAGTGGCAAGGCAAATTGGGAAGGCATCTACATCGGCAAAACTTTTAAATAATACACATTTACCCTCCATAACCGGCATGGCAGCCTCGGGGCCAATATCGCCTAAACCCAAAACAGCTGTGCCATCACTAACAACCGCTACCATATTATGACGGCGAGTATAAGCATAAGATAAACTTTTATCGGCGGCAATGGCAAGACAAGGCTCGGCCACTCCCGGGGTATAGGCATAGGTTAAATCCTGCGCCGAATTAACCGGGCAACGGGCAGTAACTTCGATTTTGCCTGCCCATTCTTGATGTAATTTAAGGGCTTTTTCTTTATCCATAATAAACTCCTTTTTCCTTTATATATGTATTGTATCAGCTTGGCCAAATATTGTAAAGATTTTAAGGACAATATCTAAAAAAATTTTAACAAAGTCTTGGTTTTTAAGCCTACTTATGATAAAATAATATATTGCAGCCAATAATAATAATTAAGAACAAATTAAATGGGGTAAATCTATGCTAATGAAAACAGGCGATCTGTTAAAAACAGCCGGCTTTTTAATGGTAGTAAATGTTTCGGCACGTACCTTAGGCATGGTGCGCGATTTGGTAATGGGCAATATTTTTGGCCAAAACTATGTTACCGATGCCTATAATTCGGCCTTTTTAATACCCGACTTTATCTATAATATCCTAATAGGTGGGGCAATTAGTGCCGCATTTATACCGGTATTTTCCACCTATGTGGCCGAAAACCGCCATAAAGAGGCCTGGCAGGTAGCCAGTATTGTCGTAAGCTGGACTATTGTTTTAATGAGCATTATTATCGGCCTGGCCTTTATCTTCACCCCCCAAATTATCGAATTAATAGTGCCCGGCTTTGATGAACAATATACCGGCCTTACCGTTACATTAACCCGCATTATGCTGCTTCAGCCCCTGTTTATGACCTTAGCCGGGGTATCGCAGGGCGTTTTGCAATCCTATCAATCTTTTACCGCACCGGCAATAGGCATGTTGTTTTATAATGTCTTTATCGTTTTAGGTGGCGCACTTTTGGCCGAGCCGATCGAAAACCTTTTCCCCGGTTTGGGTATTTCCGGCTTTGCTTTAGGGGTGGTTATTGGCTCTTTTGTCTATTTTTGCTGGCAAATCCCGGCCTTGCGTAAGGCCGAAATGCATTTTAGCTTTAATCTTAACATCAAGCATAGCGGTTTTAGGCAATTAGTAAAATTAATGATACCGGCCATTATCGGTTTATCGGTTTCCAGGATTAACTTTTTGATTAATACCATTTTATCATCATCTTTGGCCGAGGGCTCTTTAACCGCCCTGCGTAATGCCCAAAAATTTATGGATTTACCAATTGGCGTTTTTGCGGTAGCCATAGCCATGGCGCTTTTCCCCAATATGACTCAACAAGCAGCCACCAATCAAATGGACGATTTTAAAGGCAGCATATCCTTAGGCATTCGCAATACGGTTTTTGTTTGTTTGCCTTCGGCAGTGGGCTTAATTGTTTTAAGCGAGCCGATTATTCGCCTTTTATTCGAGCATGGTAATTTTACAGCCTTCGATACCACCCGTACCGCCCAAGCCTTGATATTTTATTGTATCGGTCTTACCTTTAATGCCATTCAAGGCATTTTGGTACGTAGTTTTTATGCCTTAAAAAATACGATTACTCCCCTGGTAATGAGCATTATTACTATCAGCATCAATGCCATATTTTCGCTAATTTTAGTAGGCCCGATGGGTCATATTGGTTTGGCCTTGGCCTATTCGCTATCAATGATAGCCCAATGCTTAATTTACTTTATTTTACTACGCAAAAAAATCGGCCAAATCGGCTTTAAAAATATGTTTATTTCCTTTTTCAAAACCGGCTTAGCCTGCATGGCAATGGGTATTATTGCTGTAATTACAGCCTATGGCGTAAACCAGGTTTTGGGAATAGATGGCAAAACAGAGCAATTATTGCAGGTAGGTATTAGCATGGCTTTAGCTGTTATCGCCT
The DNA here is from genome assembly GCA_964368605.1 of uncultured Peptococcaceae bacterium. Taxonomy (GTDB): domain Bacteria; phylum Bacillota; class Dehalobacteriia; order UBA4068; family UBA4068; genus CAYJBP01. The sequence continues at coordinate 4,742 of CAYJBP010000054.1, forward strand.
TTTTTGGTATTGCCTATTTGCTTAAAATGGAAGAAGCAAAAAATATTACGGCAATTATCAAACGCCGCTTTAAAAGAACCGCTAATAGTTAAGATTAGCTAAATAAAGGAGAGTATCATGACCGAAAATATCCGTTATCAAAAACAAAATATTCGCAATTTCAGCATTATTGCCCATATCGACCATGGCAAAAGCACCTTGGCCGATCGGCTTTTGGAAAAAACCGATACCATTACTATCAAATATAAGCAAATGCTGGATTCGATGGATTTAGAGCAAGAACGGGGCATTACCATTAAATTGCAGGCCGTGCGCATGTATCATGAGCATGAGGATAATATTTATCAACTTAATTTAATCGATACCCCCGGCCATGTCGATTTTAACTACGAGGTTTCGCGCAGCTTAGCCGCTTGCGAGGGGGCTTTATTGGTGGTGGATGCCGCCCAAGGCATCGAGGCGCAAACCTTGGCCAATGTTTACTTAGCCCTAGAACATGATTTGGAGATTATCCCCATTATCAATAAAATCGACTTACCCGGCGCCGACCCGGAAGCTGTACGCCAGCAAATCGAGGATATTATCGGTTTAGATGCCTCCGAGGCAATTTTATGCTCGGCCAAAACCGGCATCGGTATTGAAGAGATTTTAGAGGCGATTATCAAAAAAGTTCCGCCGCCGCAGGGTGATCAAGATGCGCCGCTATCGGCTTTAATTTTCGATTCTAAATTTGATGCCTATCGGGGCGCATTGCCCTATATTAGGGTTTTTGACGGCTGCCTTAAAAAGGGCATGAAAATTAAAATGATGTCCGGCCAAAAAACGATGGAGGTTACCGAAGTAGGCGTATTTACCCCGGCCGCCAGAGCGGTAGATAGCCTGCAAGCAGGCGAAGTTGGCTATTTAGCGGCCAGCATTAAAAATGTGGCCGATACCAGGGTTGGCGATACAGTAACCGATTTTGATAATCCTACGGCTAATCCTTTACCGGGTTATCGGCCGGCAGTGCCGATGGTTTTTTGCGGCCTTTACCCTGTTGAAAACAATGATTATAATGATTTAAAAGATGCCCTGGATAAATTAAGCTTAAATGATGCTTCTTTAATCTTCGAGCCGGAAAACTCGGTAGCTTTAGGTTTTGGCTATCGTTGCGGCTTTTTGGGCTTGTTGCATATGGAAATTATCAAAGAGCGCCTCGAGCGCGAATATGATTTAGATTTGCTGGTAACCGCACCATCGGTAAGTTATCGAGCCACCAAAACCTCGGGCGAAGTTATTCATGTAGATAATCCGGTAAATTTGCCGGAGGCCAATCATCTTTCCCTTTTAGAAGAGCCTTATGTTAAGGCTACTATTATGGTACCCAGCGAATATATCGGGGCGATAATGGAATTAACCCAGGAAAGACGGGGCACCTTTATCAATATGGAATATATGACCCCCACCCGGGTAATGATGATTTATGATTTACCACTATCCGAGATTATTTATGACTTTTTTGATAATTTAAAAAGCCGCAGCCGCGGCTATGCCTCGTTGGATTATGAGCTGGCCGGCTATAAGCAATCCAATTTAGTTAAGTTGGACATTTTGGTTAATGATCAAATTGTGGATGCCCTTTCTTGCATTGTTCATAAAGATAAAGCCTATTATCGGGGGCGAGCCTTAGTTACCAAATTGCGCTCCTTAATCCCCCGCCAAATGTTCGAAATCCCGATTCAGGCGGCCTTAGGATCTAAGGTTATTGCCAGGGAAAGCGTAAAGGCTTTGCGCAAAAATGTTATCGAAAAATGCTATGGCGGCGACATTTCGCGTAAGCGTAAGCTATTGGAAAAGCAAAAAGAGGGTAAAAAGCGGATGAAGCAAGTAGGTAATGTCGAAATTCCGCAAGAAGCCTTTATGGCCGTCTTAGAATTGGAGGATTAAATGCAATTTGAGCATATTTATATTCATATCCCCTTTTGTGCCAAGCGTTGCAATTACTGCGATTTTACCAGCTATACCATTAGCGATCATCAGCAATTTGCCGCCGATTACGGCAATTATTTGCTAAAAGAATTAAGCCTATGGCAAGCTAAGGCCGATTTAAGCAATTTGCAAACCATTTATATAGGCGGCGGCACGCCTTCCCTGCTGGAAAGCAATCTTATAGCCGATCTATTGCAGCAATTAAAACCCAACCCCCAAGCGGAAATAACCCTGGAGGCCAACCCCGATAGCATAGATGCAGCCAAGCTAAGCGCCTGGCAAAAGGCCGGGGTAAATCGCTTATCCTTAGGGGCGCAAAGCTTTGATGATGCCCAGCTAAAGGCCATGGGCAGAGCCCATAATGCCGCCCAAATTAAAGAGGCGGTTGCCTTAGCCAAAGAACAAGGCTATCAAAATATAAGTATTGACCTAATCTATGGCCTACCCGGCCAAACCCTAACCGCCTGGCAGGATGATTTAGGTCAAGCCATAGCCCTAAATAGCGAGCATATTTCGCTATATGGCCTAAATATTCATGAGGATACCCCCTGGGCAAATGCCGATATCAAGCTAAATGACGACCTAGCAGCCGACATGCTGGAGCTGGCCATAAGCCATTTGGCCAAAGCAAATTTTAAGCAGTACGAAATTAGCAATTTTGCCAAAGCTAATTATTATAGCCGCCATAATTATGCTTATTGGCAGCGCAAAAACTATTTAGGGCTAGGTGTGGCGGCGGCATCTTGTTACAAAGATAAACGCTGGTGCAATGAGCGTGATTTGGCTAAATATCAAGCCAAGCTGGAAAACAATGAGCTGGCAATAATCGAGCAAGAGGATTTAAGCATCGAAATAATTTTGGCCGAAGCGATGTTTTTAAACCTAAGGCTAAGGGAAGGTATAAACCTGGCGGCATTTGCCGAGCAATACGGCATCAACCCCATAAAATACTATAAAAAAGCAATTAATAAGGCAATCAAAAACGGCCTAATGGAATCAGATGAAAACAGCCTAAAGCTAACCACTAAAGGCTTATTACTAAGCAATGAAGTATTTGCCGATTTTATATAGTTAAAAGTTTTTTTTGATTCTGAGCTAGAGCCAAAATCTTTGATTTTGAGTACTAGCTACGTGCCTAGCTGAAGGTTAGCTTTAGCTAAACCCCACGATTTTTTGTAAAAAATCGATTAAAACTTTTAGAGGCTGTCGTGTTGGCGATAGCCTCTTTTTTTGTCAATAAACAGGAAAGAGCAGCTAAAAATAGAATAATATATATATTCTTAAATTAAGGGGGATTATAGTGACTGATACTAATTTAGCTCCAAAGCCCTTAAATAAACCGCAGGTAGCAATAAGGACAAATAATATAACCAAACGCTTTGATAAAGTAGTAGCCAATGATAAAGTATGTTTAGATGTACGCCGAGGCGAAATTTTAGCGCTTTTAGGGGAAAATGGCAGCGGCAAAACAACCTTAATGAATATGCTCTCGGGCATCTATTTCCCGGATGAGGGCGATATTTTTGTAAACGAACAAAAGGTAGTTATCCGCTCGCCCAAGGATTCTTTCGATTTAGGCATTGGCATGGTTCATCAGCATTTTAAGCTAATCGATGTGCTAACCGCAGCCGAAAATATTATCCTTGGCCTGCCGGGCAGCACTTTCATCAATAGGGCAAAAGTAGCCCAAGATATGAAAGAAATTGCCGATCGCTATGGTTTTGATATCGACCCATTGCAAAAAGTTTATGATATGTCGGTTAGCCAAAAGCAAACGGTGGAAATCGTTAAACTGCTCTACCGTGGCGTGGATATCCTAATTTTAGACGAGCCTACCGCCGTGCTTACCCCGCAAGAGGCCGATAATCTTTTTGCGGTTTTGCAAAAGATGAAAGCCGATGGCAAAGCCATTGTAATTATCACCCATAAGCTTTATGAGGTGCTAAATGTGTCGGATCGGGTACATATTTTACGCAAAGGGGTATCGATAGCCACCGTAGATACCGCCACCACCAATCAAAATGAATTAACCGATATGATGGTAGGCAAAAGCGTAAGCCTAGCCATTAATCGTCTGCCCTTGGGCGATATTAAACCTAAATTGCAGCTGGATCATATTAGCTGCCTAAGCGATGATGGTCGCAAAGTGCTCAAAGATATTAGCTTTACCGTAAATAGCGGCGAAATTTTAGGCCTAGCCGGTATTGCCGGCAGTGGCCAAAAAGAATTATGCGAGGCTTTAAGTGGCCTTTATCCTATCGCCGAAGGTAAATTACTATATTATCAGCAAGGCAGTTTGCGTGATATTACCAATGAAAGCCCCACCCAAATCCGCAAAAGAGGCATCGTTACCGCCTTTGTGCCGGAAGATCGCCTAGGCATGGGCTTGGTAGCGGCCATGGATATGACCGATAATGTGATGTTACGCCATTATTATAAAAGCAAAGGCCCTTTTGTAGATCGCAAAAAATCGAAAGTAAAGGCCGAAGGCCTAATCGATCAATTGGCAATTGTTACCCCGGGTACTCAAACCCCGGTGCGTTTACTTTCCGGCGGTAATGTACAAAAGGTGCTGCTAGGCAGGGAAATTGCCTTATCACCCAAAGTTTTAATCGTGGCTTATCCGGTTAGGGGCTTGGATATTAATTCTTCCTATACTATTTATGATATGCTTAATGAACAAAAGAAAAAAGGGGTAGCTATTTTGTTTATTGGCGAAGATTTGGATGTTCTATTAGAATTATCGGATCGGATTGCCGTATTATGTGGCGGCGAATTAAGTGGCATTGTAGATGCTCGCAATACCACTAAAGAGGAAGTTGGCCTGCTGATGACCCAAGTTGGCGAGCAAAAAAACACTAAGCAAGCAGGGGGTGAGGCCTAATGGCTCAACAAGCAGCAGCCGTCATTAAAACCAAAAAAGAACCCTTAATCAGAATGGTTAAAAGGCCAACTATCCCCAGGCATAAGGCTATTTTGATTAGAGTTTTGGCCTTTATTGCCGCCTTATTATGCGGCTCTTTATTAATAGCAATTTTAGGCCATAATCCAATTACAGTTTATATAGATATGATAGACGGCGCCTTTGGCACACCCACCGCCTTAAAGGAAACAGTAAAAATCGCAGTTCCCTTATTAGGCGGCGCTTTGGCGGTGGCATTATCATTTAAAATGCGCTTTTGGAATATTGGTACCGAAGGCCAAATTTTAATTGGCTCGATTGCAGCAAGCTACTTGGCACTTTTTCATTTTCAAACACTGCCCACAGGTATTTTACTAATTGGCATGGCCTTGATGGGGATTATCGCCGGCAGTATTTGGGCGATGATACCGGCCTTTTTTAAGGCTAAATGGGGCACTAATGAAACTTTATTTACCTTAATGCTAAACTATGTGGCCTTGGGTATTGTTAAGTATTTGCAAAATGGGCCCTGGCGCAAAGAAGGCACCGGCTTTCCGATTATAGCTATGTTTGAGGATAATGCCCGTTTGCCGCAGGTATTTGGGGTACATATCGGCTGGATTTTAATTTTAATATTAACCGTTATTATCTTTTTTTACTTAAGCAATACCAAGCAAGGCTATCAGATTAGCGTGGTGGGCGAGAGTATGCCTACTGCCAAATATTCGGGGATGAATGTAAAATGGATTATTATCCGTACTATGTTAATTTCCGGGGCAATTGCCGGTTTTGTAGGTTATTTGCAGGTAGCAGGGGCTGATTATACCTTAAACGAAGGCACGGCAGGCGGGGTTGGTTTTACATCAATTACCGTGGCTTGGCTTGCTAATCTTAATCCATTCATCATGATTTTCTTTTCGGCTTTAATTGCGGTTTTACAAAAAGGCGCTAATCGTATTCAAACCACTTTTAAAATTCCGTCGTCGGCGGCGGAGGTTTTAATTGGGATTATCCTATTTTTTATGTTGGGCTGTGAATTTTTTATTAATTATCGCTTAGTATTTAGAAGCCGTAAAGAGCAGGAGGTGGCCAATGGATAATTTTATCAACCTATTTAACGCAGCGGTATTGGCCGGCACGCCCCTACTTTTTGGCACTTTGGGCGAGATTTTAAGCGAAAAAGCCGGCAATTTAAATTTAGGGGTAGAAGGCATGATGTTTATGGGGGCGATAGGCGGCTTAGCCGGTGCCTTTTTGATGGAATTGGCCTTCCCCGAGCTTTATGGCTGGCTGGCAGTTGTGATAGCCTTAATTTGCTCCTTTATTTTTGGGGCAATAGGCGGCGGCATATTTAGCTTTTTAACGGTAAGTTTAAGGGCTAATCAAAATGTTACCGGCCTAACCTTAACCATATTTGGGGTAGGTTTTGCCAATTTTATGGGCGAGGCTTTAGGCATAAGCGTAGGCGGCGGTTTTGTGGCGGTAGGAGCTACAACTAAAGCAGCCTTTGGTAATATAGCAATACCTTTTTTAAGCGATATCCCCTATATAGGACGGATGTTTTTTAGCTATAATATTCTGGTATACTTAGGCATTGTGGTAGCCATAATTATGGCCATCTTTTTAAACCGCACCCGTTTTGGCCTAAATTTGCGGGCCGTGGGCGAAGATCCGGCGGCGGCCGATGCGGCAAGCATTAATGTAAACCGCTACAAATACCTAGCTACAACGATAGGCGGTGGTATTTGTGGTATTGGTGGCATGTATATATCGATGGTAACTTGCTCGGGGGTATGGGTGCATGATAGTGTAAATGGCTTGGGCTGGATATCGGTGGCCTTGGTTATTTTTGCCACCTGGAGCCCAAAGCGAGCTATAATCGGTTCATTAATTTTTGGTGGATTATCGATTATGCGTTTATATATACCCTTAGGCATACCGATGCAGATTTACGATATTTTCCCCTATTTGGCGACTATTTTAGTATTGATTGTGACAAGTATTAGGCAATCTAAAGATCATGCTATGCCGAAGCATTGCGGCTATAATTATTTCCGTGAGGAAAGATAGCAGGGCTTATGTATAATTTTATTTGATTTGGCAATAATAGGCAAAAGGGGAAAGTTTTGGTCAATTTTTTACAAAAAAATTGCGGGGGCTTGGCCTAGCTGGGTTTAGCTCAGGGGGCTGAGCCCCAAGGTCTTAATCTTAAATAATTTGGCGAGGCCAAAAAAGCCAATGAAAATGTTTGCTTATAGTTAAAGAATATAGAAAATCAAAGATTACTATATTTAATATTCACTATTCATCCAAATTGATCCTAAATGCAGGATTTTTTGCCGAAAAATAGAATATCTTATTGCTTTAGCAGTAAAATAAGGAGGTTAGCTACTACAATAATGGCAGCTTTGATACCGCAAAATATTATCGACGATATCATGGAACAAACCGAAATTGTCGAATTAGTGAGTAGCTATATCCCTTTGGTGCGAAGGGGTAAAAATCATATTGCCCTTTGCCCTTTTCATAACGAAGATACCCCCTCTTTTACCGTTAGTCAGGATAAACAAATATTCTATTGCTTCGGCTGCCAAAAAGGCGGCAATGTGATTAACTTTGTAATGGAAATGGATAGCCTAAGCTATCCCGAAGCCCTCCGCAAATTAGCCGAACGCCTTCATATCGAAATCCCCGAAAATATTAGCCCTCGCCAAAAAGAGGCCCTAGGCGAAAGGCAACTTAATTTGCGTTTGCATCAACTAACAAGCGAATTTTATCAAAAATGCCTGGCCTCAAACCCTGCCATCAAAGACTATGCCCTAAAAAGAGGGCTGGATAGCAATTTATGCCATACCTTTGGCCTAGGCTATGCCCCGTCCGACGACTGGCAGGCTCTTTATAATTATCTAAGCAAACAAGGCTATCAGGGCGATAGCATGGAAAAAGCAGGATTAGTTAGCCAAAGTAGCAAAAATAATAAGTATTATGATAAGTTCCGCGGCCGCCTAATCTTTCCGATTGGCGACTTTAGAGGCCAAGTTATTGCCTTCGGTGGTAGAATTATCGGCGATGAACAACCTAAATATTTAAATTCGGCGCAAACCGCCATCTATAATAAATCGCAAAACTTATATGCCTTGCATATTGCGGCAGCCCATATTAGGCGTCTAAATCAAGCGATAATTATGGAAGGCTATATTGATGTACTAATCGCCCATCAACATGGCTTAAACAATGCCGTAGCCACCTTAGGCACGGCGCTTACCGCCGACCATGCCCGGCTTTTAAAACGCTATACCGAAAATGTGATATTAGCCTATGATGGTGATGAAGCAGGCCAAAAAGCTGCCCAAAAAGGCTTAGAAGTTTTAAGCGATCAAGGCTTGCGCGTAAAAATCGTAGTTTTGCCCAAAGGCATGGATCCCGATGATTTCCTAAGAGCCAAAGGCTTAAATGGCTGGCAGGATTTAGTAGCCAAAGAAGGCTATGAAATGCTCGATTATCTGCTTAATTTGGCATTAACTAATCATGATGCCCAAACAGCAACCGGCAAAGGGGCAATTGTTAGTGAACTATTGCCGATTATTGCCAAAATTAATAGCCATGTGGTACGAGAAAGCTTTATCAGACGCTTGGCCGAAAGCCTGCATGTTTCGGCGCAAACAATTTATGCCGATTTACAAAAAAGCGGCTTAAAAATTAGCCAATACAAGCCAAATATCGGCCATTTAGAGCAAACACAAACCCCACTGGCCGCCCGCAAACATGATAGTAGGCGTCAATTGCTGGTTTTGGCCATGGCCGAACAAAAAATTTTTGAATTAGCAAAAAATGAATTAAATCAAAACTTTGGTCAAAATGAGGAAGATTGCCAGCTTATCGCCCTTATTAATCAATTAGGAAGCGATTATGATTATAAACCTTCATCTTTATTAAATCACATTCCGTCAGAAAATGAAGGGTTACGACAATATTTGTTGAAATTATTACGAATAGACATTTCAGATGCCGACAATCTAAAATGGGCAAAGCAATTAATCCCGATTATCAAGCAGGAAATTATCCGTGAAAAAATCCTTAAGATTAATCAAGAAATTACCAAGCAAACCGATTTAGAAACTATCCGCAACCTATTAGCCGAAAAGCAAGCATTAACCGAAAGTTTGCAAAGTATCTGATATCAAAGCGGTAAGGTAAGCCGAAAGAGAGGAAATTCCAAGGTGGAACAAGCAAATAAAGCCGACACCATTAAAAAGTTAGTAGAATCTGCCAAAGCTAAAGGCCATATAACCGATATCGAGATTATGGAGGCCTTAAGTGATGTAGATCTTTCGCCGGAGCAAATAGATAAGTTTTATGAGCAACTTATCCAAGCCGGCATTGATATTGGTGCGCCCGCCGTGGTACTGGAAGCCGTAACCGACCCGGATGATGAGGATGTGCCGATTATCGTCGAACCGATGGAAATCGATCTTTCTGTACCGGAAGGCATAGCAATCGACGATCCGGTGCGCATGTATTTAAAAGAAATCGGTCGAGTGCCTTTGCTATCGGCCGAGGAGGAAATATATTTAGCCCAGGCGATGGAAACGGGCGACGAAGAGGCTAAGCGCCGTTTGGCCGAGGCTAATTTGCGCTTGGTAGTAAGCATAGCCAAACGCTATGTAGGGCGAGGCATGCTCTTTTTGGATTTAATTCAAGAAGGCAATTTGGGCTTAATCAAGGCTGTAGAGAAGTTTGATTATCATAAAGGCTATAAATTCAGCACCTATGCTACCTGGTGGATTAGGCAGGCTATTACCCGAGCTATAGCCGATCAGGCCAGAACCATTCGTATCCCGGTGCATATGGTGGAAACTATCAATAAGTTAATTCGTATTCAAAGGCAGCTAATCCAGGAATTAGGGCGCGACCCGATGCCCGAGGAAATAGCTAAAGAGATGGGCATTCCGGTAGAAAGGGTGCGAGAAATCCTTAAGATTTCGCAGGAAACGGTATCTTTGGAAACGCCAATTGGCGAAGAGGAAGATAGTCATTTAGGCGATTTTATCGAGGATGAGGAGGCATTAGCCCCGGCCGAGGCGGCATCATTCTTTTTATTACGCGAGCAGTTAGAAGATGTGCTCTCTACCCTAACCACCAGAGAAAAGCGAGTATTGCAATTACGTTTTGGCTTAGAGGATGGCCGCAGCCGCACTTTAGAAGAAGTAGGCCAAGTATTTGGAGTAACTCGTGAGCGGATAAGGCAGATAGAGGCAAAAGCCTTGCGAAAACTGCGTCATCCTAGCCGCAGCAAAAAATTAAAGGATTATTTAGATTAAAAAAAGGGGGCTATCGCAAATGCGATAGCCCCCTAAAAGTTTTAATCAATTTTTTACAAAAAATTGCAGGGGGCTTGGGGGGCAGCGCCCCCCAAGGTCTTAAAGGTTTTAAGCCAACCCCATAACGCCAGCAAAGCAATTTAACTTAACTGATAAAAAGCAGCAAGGAAGAAAAATTGGCTTAAAACCGGGCGCCTTTTGGCAAAGCCAAAACAGCCCACATGCGCCTTTTGGCGAAGCCAAAACAGCCCA
>CAYJBP010000055.1:0-15068 GCA_964368605.1 uncultured Peptococcaceae bacterium
CTATTACTTAGGTACTGTATCCACAAGTCTTATCTGCGTTTGTTATTCTTTTAGGGTATGCAACTTCGGTTCGGATTACATAGGTTTCCCTAGCGTAAAAGGACTCGAACCAAAACGGTTTTGCGCTCAAAATCAGCGGCAGCTAGCGGCCTTGCCGGCACTTCCCGTAGCGGCTGCTACGAAAAGCACCGTCAAGTCCACTATCTTTCCCCTGATTTTGGCGCAAAACTGCTTCGCACCCTTATTTAGGCTTTTTAAAATTATCGTTTTAGCAAAAAATCAACTATAATAAGATTATTGCTATTATTTTAGCGCCTGCTAAGCCTAAATAAGGGCGTATGGGTTCAAGTCCTTTTACGCTAAGTCGGTTTTGATTTGTTTGTGTTTTGTAGGGAATGGTCTTGACCATTCCGATATTTGGCTTATTGTTACCTATTGCTAGCTAGATTACTTTAGTCTTTTGTTGCTTATTGTTAGCTGAGCTGTTTGTTATTTGCATTTTTGGCGGATATTTAGTTTGGTTTGTATTGCGTGTGTTGAAAGGCTTTCTTGGCCCTTCCTACTTTTGCTAGTTTAATAAATTGTCTTATGCTATTATTTTAGGGTGCTCAACATGCTTATATCGGTTTGTGCCGGTTAAATGATATGTAATTTTTAAGATTCCTGCCACTCAAAATCCGGACGAATTATACTATCATCCAGGGCGCGGTTGCTTTCGCTTTGTACTATTATTATTTTGCCTAGGCTTAGCTCCAGTTTTTGTAATCCTTTACCATGTTCGCCCAATAAGGCCATAGCCAAAGTAGGGTTTACCACGGCTTTTATGGCCGGGGCTTCGGTATTTGCCGCCATCTTTACCAGCTCTTTGCGAATATGCCTTGCCACTACATCTTCGCGCAATACCTTGCCTTTACCGCAACAGTTAGGGCATTCCTTCTCGAGGCTATATGATAGCTCATTGCCTATTTTTTTACGGGTTAACTCTACTAAACCCAAGGTAGTCATGCCCATCAAGGTTATGCGTGTTTTATCTTTTTTAATTTCCTGCTCTAAATACTCCATCAGGGTTTGTTTATCATTATCATTATCCATATTAATAAAATCAATAATAATAATTCCGCCAATATTGCGCAGCCTAATCTGGCGGCAAATCTCGGTTACTGCCTCTAAATTGGTTATCCTAATCGTATCTGTTAAATCACGGCTACCCACAAATTTGCCGGTATTTACATCGATTACCGTTAAGGCCTCTGTTTGATCAAAAATTATATAGCCACCACTTTTTAACCAGGTCTTGCGACGCAAGGATTTAGCAATTTGCTGTTCTAAATCATAGGCAATAAAGATATCTTTTTCGGGGATTACTTTAATCGGCACATTAAGTTCGGGGGCGGTTGTGGCAATTATATCTTGCACCCTTTCTTTAGTTTCCTCATTTTCGACCACGATTTGATCGATATCATTACTGCTGGTATCCCTAATTATCTTTTGCAAAAAGTCTAAGTCTTGATGAATTAAGGCAGGGCTTTTGCTTTTTACAGCCTTGCCTTGAATTCGTCGCCACTTTTTTTGCAGCAATTTATAATCATCGGCCAAATCCTTAGCATTGGCATCGGCCGCTGCTGTGCGAATAATCATTCCGCCTTCGCTAAGCAATGATGATACCTGCTCTTTTAGCCAAATTCGTTTATCCTCATCCTCGATACGCCTGGATACCGCCAAGTAATCGCTATTGGGTAAATAAACCAAATAACGGCCGGCTATGGTTGGCTGCATGGTTAAGCGTGCCCCTTTAGCCGCCACGGCCTCTTTAATTATTTGCACAATAACTTCCTGGTTTTTTTTAAGTAATTGGTTTATATTTTGTTTATCGCCTTTAACCGGGGGTTTATCTAAAATAGTTGGCGGAAAAAAAACATCGTCTACATATAAAAAGGCATTGCGTTCCAAGCCAATATCAATAAAAGCAGCCTCCATGCCGGGCAGAACATTTTCTACCCGTCCTTTATAGATATTATTTAAAGTACCGGCATGACCCAAATGAGGAAAAAATATCTCGGTTATACGCCGGTCGTCAACAAAAATAATTGATACATCTTGATCATAAGTATGAATTAGCATCTCTTTCATATTGCACATCCTAAAATTTATTAAAAATGCAGCTTATGACGCTGCCAATTAGCGCTATCCAAATTTGGCGCAATAATAGCCATCAGCTCATTGGGCTTAATCGCCGCCGAACTATTCAAAGAGCAAGAATAGTAAATGCGGTTATCTACAAGCTTAATGCCCACTAAAGCAGGGCGAATATCGATTTGCTTGCGGCCTTTAGGGCTTATTCGCTCGATTAGCCAACTATCTTTAGCCATTAATTGCTCGATATTGTGGTTAATATCAGACTCATTATATTCATCTAAGATGTCGATGCTATAATCGGCTTGTTTGGCTGCGGCCATTAAGGCCGGCAGATTAAAGCCAATTTGCTCGGCGGCAATAATTTTAAGGCCTGCCGTTAATGATTGATTAAGAGTATCCACCCAGTTATCGGGGGCTGATCCGCTAAAGTATAAATCCAAGCATTCTTCATTGCCGGCCAAACCCACCGGATGCGCCGGCCCAAACGAGATTAGCATATGGGGATTAAAACCCTGTGAATAGGCAATAGGTAAATCGGCACGGCGAATGGCTTTTTCGATTACTGCCAGCAAATCCAAATGCCCCAACCAACGGGCATCGTCTTTAACAGCTAATTGCAAGCGCCATCTTTCTTTTGGCTCGGCATTTAGGTCGGTGCTAAACTTAGGCTTGGCAAAATCGAGCTTATTTTCGGCCAATTGCATCGGGCAATCCAAATCAGAACATACCCCACAATTGCTGCATTTGCCATAGCGGCAATCCTCGGTTAAAGCGCCACGCCCTGCTTGGGCATACTCTTGCCATAGCCAATCTTGGTCTATGCCGCAGCTTATATGCTGCCAAGGCAAGGCCTCTTCTTTGCCATAAAAGCGGCAGGCAAATTGCTCCATGGTTAAATTATTATCGGCAAAAGCTTGCTGCCATAAATCATAGCGGAAATATTCGCTCCAGCCATCCATGCGGCAACCCAGTTGCCAAGCACGCTTAATAACTGCCCCCAAACGCCGATCGCCCCTAGCCAAGGCGGCTTCCAACAGGCTGCCTTTGGGGTCGTGATGGCGCAGGCTAACCGCCTTTAAAGGTTTGATTAGCTGGCGTAAATAATTTTGTTTTTCGATTAATAAATCCACGGCATCTTGGCCATGCCACTGAAAGGCGCTATGGGCCTTAGGCACTAAGGAGGCAATCCCCAAAGAGATGCGCAAGGGCTTTTTTAGCCAGGCCGGACGGGCATTTTTAAATAGGCCGACAATTTTTTTACATAAGTCGGCGATAGCGGCGATATCGCTCATTTGCTCATAAGGCAGGCCGAACATAAAATAAAGCTTAATTGTGCTATAACCTTGGCTAAAAGCGGCTTGGCAGGCATTAAGAATATCTTCTTCGGTTAGGCCTTTGTTGATGATATCACGCATTCTTTGGCTGCCGGCTTCCGGGGCAAAGGTTAGGCCGCTTTTGCGCACTTTTTGCGCCATGCCGGCTAAAGATACCGAAAAAGCATCTACCCTTAAAGATGGCAAAGAAAGCGCCATGCCGCAAGGGGAATAATTATCTAATAAGCTTTGCATTAGCGGTTTAATTTGGCTATAATCGGCCGAAGATAAAGAGATTAGCCCCATATCTTCATAGCCACTGTTTTTGGCCTGTTCGGCTGCCTGATCCATGATTAATTGCAAGGGTTTTTCGCGCACCGGCCGATAGATAATCCCGGCTTGGCAAAAGCGGCAACCATGGCTACAACCACGCATAATTTCCAGCATAATTCTATCATGCACTACTTGGGCATGGGGTAAAATTGGTTTAGTTGGGAAAGGGGCCGTGCTCATATCCTTAACAATGGCTTTTTTGATTTGCTTGGGCGCAAAATCGGCGGCATCCAAGCTTTTAAAATCGCCTTCATTACTATAATTAGGCTGATAAAACTGCGGCACATAAAGGCCGGGGATATTGAGGGCTTTTTGCAATAGCTCGCTTTTGCTTAAGTTTTCGGATTTGGCTTTGGCGACTAAATTCATCAAAGCCGGAATTTGCTCTTCGCCCTCGCCGATGCAAAAGATATCGACAAAATCGGCTAAAGGCTCGGGATTATAGGCACATGGGCCGCCGGCCACGATTAAAGGCAGGCTTAAATCTTCCCTTTCGGCTGCCATAAGCGGAATTTGGGCTAAATTGAGCAAATCAAGAATATTGGTATAGGTAAGCTCGTATTGCAGGGTAAAGCCAACCAAATCAAAATCTTTAAGCGGCCGCTGATTTTCCATACTGGATAAAGGGATATTTTGCTCAACTAATATTTTACGAGCATCGGCCAAAGGGCAAAAAACCCGCTCTAGCAGCAAATCGTCATGGGCATTAACAGCCTCGTATAAAATGCGTAAACCCAAATAAGACATGCCAATTTCATAAGTATCGGGAAAAACAAAGGCCATTTTGGCTTTGGCCGAGATAAAGTCTTTGCAAATAGAATTATATTCGCTGCCCAAATATTGTGCCGGCCGTTCCACTTTATGGATAGGAAAGTTCATAAATTTTCTCCTTAAAAAAACTAAAAATTACATATTGATTTTACTCATAAAATTTAAATATTCGGCAAATAATAGCTAATACCTGCTTAAATATTTAAAAAGAGCAGCTAAAGCCATAAAAAGGAGGATATTATGACAAAAATTAAATGCTTGGTAGAAGAATGTAAGTTTAATAACAGCTATGCTTGTGCGGCCAATCAAGTAGAGGTTCGCTCTTGCGGTACCACCCAGGTATGCAATGCCACCGAAACGGCTTGCCAAACTTTTGAGAAGTAGTTTTAGTCAATTTTTTAAAAAATTGCAGGGGCTTGAGAGTATTGCCCCCAAGGTATTAAATAAGGGGCTGCCACAAATGCGGCAGCCCCTTATTGCTATTTAACGGAAAATAATTACAATTTCTCTGGTCGAATTAATCCATTCTACCGTGCAGCCTAAGTTTTCGGCAGCAAAGCGAATTGGCAACATCGTGCGCCCATTTAGAATATCCGGGGGTACATCCATGGTTAAATTATTATTATTGGCAATCAATTGCTTGCTGCCCAACCACATCGAAACCTCATTATCGGCATATAATAAATCTACTTGGCGGGCAGCCTCATCCCAGCCTACATTGCCGCCCATGCCTTCTACAATTGCTCTAATCGGCACTAAAGTACGGCTATCTTTAATGATAGGGCTGGTGCCTTGGCCCGGGTCTACTTCTAAATTTAAGCCATTAATCGACATCATCGGATTATTGATTTGCATCAATATAAATTGCTTAGGTTGATACTGGCCACTGGCATTACCGCCGGATATATTAGCAGGCATAACCACCTTTATTTGGTCAGAAGCCGCAGTTAAAACCTCGGTTTTATCATTAAACGGATCGGCCTCGGCAATAACGCCTCGGATGCTATACCAATAAGTTTTACCGCCATCTACATTTACATCGACAAAGCGATTGGTATCTTCGATATAAAAATCGGTAATCGAAATGCCTTCCTCGCCTTCTACCTCGGAGCGATAAATACGATAGCCTAATACGCCATCCATTTCCTGCCAGCTAAAATTAGCGCCAAAGGGCATGGCTTCGGCATTAAACTCGCCATCTACCGGCGGTTGCTCAATTTCCGGGGTTAAAACAAGTTCCGGATTAGGATTGGCTGTGGCATTATTAATTACAGCAACGGCATCGATATCGGCACCAGGTGCGCCGCTGGACATGCCATCGATATCGGTTAGGCGAATATAGTTAAAGTACATATCCTTATCAACATAGCCATCCATATCGACAAAAGAGGTTGCACCTTCGCTATTGCCAACAAAAATCCAGTTAATGCCATCTTGGCTTACTTCTACCTTGGTAGGCTCGATATCGGCACCTAATTCAAATACCCAAATATCTTCACCCGGGCCATCATTAAACCAAACATCAAAGCCCACTACCAATACGCCATCATAGCCTAAAGTAACCAATCTGGGGGTGCTATCATTCATGTCGCCGCCTTGCGGCTCGCCTAAAGCCATTTGGGGATTATTCCAACGAGCATCGCCGGTAGGAGCACTTGTGCCGGGGCTAAAGCTAATTACTTTGCTGGCAAAAGAACGCTCGCCATAAGGCAAGAGTAAAGAATTGCCTTGGCTATCGGTATATAGATTATCGGGGGTTTGCTCGGCCTGGCCTTGATAGGCCTCGGCAGTAGTAATAACTAAATCATATTCCATATCATAAGTGTTTTGCAACCCCAGCGGTGCGGTGTAAACCCGCTGGCCGCTTGCCGTAATGGTAACGGCTTGATCTTGATAGGTAGTATATGCACTAGCCTGGGTAGTTGTATTCATCTTAAGCAATGTAGTTGCACCGCTTTGGCTCAGATAAAAAATGGTAATCATTTGATTATCCGGATTAAAATGGATAAAGTCTTCCTTATTTGCCATCTTGGCATCCAGCTGGCTGGCTGTTCCGGTAAATAAAGGCAGCTCAATATCCAATGCATTTATTTGCAAGCGATTATTACTATCGGCATAACGATAGTCGGTTGCATCGATGGTAAAATTGGCCATAATCCCATTATCTTCCTGGCTAAGGGCTAACATGGCGGGGGCGCTTAAGCCTACATGGCCGCCCGACTTAAAGTATTCTACCTGCACACTAGCGGGCACGTTGCCGGTACCAAAACTGATATACTCATCAAGCTGGGCTTGAGTTTGCCAATCATGCTCTATGCAAAGCGATGAACCATTATTGCCATTATCAACAATTTCGGCATAGCCATTGTTGATAGCCTCAAAAATATCGGCAATAACTTCTTGCTCGGTTGCGGCCAAGGCCGGGACGGCAATAATTACTGTCATAATCACAGCAATTATTGTTGATAAAAATAAACGTTTTTTCATAAGTAGAACCTCCTTAAATTTGGTTGATAATAAAACAATTTCAATAGCTAATCATAGTGTAGCAAATTTTTTGCTCGTAAACAATGGACTATATTCACATATTGTTGTAATATCTTCACATCTTGGCAAATAAATGTTGATGTGCAAGCATATTTGCAATAAATATAAAAGGCTATAGCAAAAACTTGCAATAGCCTTTTTAGGTTTTGTTAAAATATGATATTTAATTTAATCTAAAGCGATTTTCGCGATTGCCTAAAGCAATAATAGTGCCTCTTTGCACTTGGGTACCCATATTGGCCACAAAACGATTGCCGCCATCGATATAGGTGCCATTGCTGGAATAATCGGTTACCATATAGGCATTGCGCAGGGGATCGAAGGTTATAGAGCAATGCTTACGGCTGATTTTATCGGCATTTTGGTCGAGGATTAAATTGCATAAATTATTATCGCGGCCGATTAATAATTCCTCATTGGCGGCCAAGGGAATATCTTGGCCGGCATACATACCGCTTAAACCAGATATAGAAGGCTCGCTGCTATTTGCTGCATTGTGGCCGCCGCCTTGCTTGCCGGCTTTAGGCACATTTACCAAATTACGGGCAGCCTGGCTCATGCTATGGCCTTTGCCATTATAACTAAAATTATTGGTGAAGGCAATTTGATAATCCATGCTGCGGCGGCGTCCGCCGGAAAAGGGGATTAGGATGCCAATAGCCATATGCGGCTCTATGCCAAAGGCTAAGTATTGCTTATAACGCCAATACATATTATAGGCGATGCAAGCTAAAACATAAATTCCAAAGATAATATTGGCAAAAGTGCCCCAGTTATTGGCGCTAATAGCCATGATTATCCAACGTAAAATGCTCCCGTAAAACCACCAGCCCTCGAGGAAAAACATTTTCCACCAGGCCTCATCAACTATTTTTAAACGATAAATTGCTTTGGCAAAAGGCACAAAGGGCATCCAATCCCTATCCAGGCCTGCTTTACGCCCCATATATAACCACTTAAAACCGGTTATTGCCCACATAGCACCAATGATGATAATTAGCGCAATCACCATTACCACCAAACTGCCGGTAATCATGCTTAATACGCCGCCAAAAATTTGGCCTGCCAATCCGCTTAAAGGATTGCCGCTGCCGCCTAATAAGGCCATGGGATCCATGCCGCCCATGCCGCTGCTCGATCCACTGCTGCTACCGGCCAATGCTCCTGCTAAACTTAGTAAATCCATTATAATACCTCCTTGTATATGCTAATATAATAAATAATTGCTATGACTGCTAGTTTTGATCGATATTCTCCCAGGTAAAGGTTGCCGTGCAGCAAGGCATAAACATTAATTCTGTTTTGCCTACTAAAATTCGATCATGGGCATTAAGCTTTTGTGGGCTTAAAACCACCTCGCCGTTTAAATAGCATAATTCTTTGCTATCGCCGGGCTGGATTAAAAACATATTGCCCCGTGGCTCATAGATAACAATGCCATGGCGATCACGGCTTACGGTTAAATCTTTGCTAATGCAAACATCCATACCGCTGCCACGGCCGATAAAGTTACGACCACTTTTTAGCCTAAAATCTTCGCCAAAATGCTCGCCTACCACACAAACCAGCCAACCAACCACCGGCTCTACCCCCATCAAAGACGAGAAAAAGCCTACTGTTTTATTATCATCATCGGCAATTGGCGAATTATTAAGGTTGCCTTGCTGGGCGGCCTTTACCGCATCCTGCAAAGAGCTACCGCCGCCTGCGGCCATGGCCTCGGTTAAGGGCATGGTATCCTGCGGTGCAGGATTTTGGTTTAAGGCTACTGTTACATCATCGCCTTTGCCCATCATGTTTACCGGCATCGTTAAATTGTCATTGCCCACTGCACCGCTGCAATGCGGGCAGGTTTCATAGCGTTCGGCATCATAAAAATGGCCGCTATTGCATTTTACTAAATTCATAAGATCACTCCTTTTTTATTAACTGCTATTATAAATTAAAGTTAAGAACCTAAATAATGAATAAGGACAATAGATGTATTATCCTGCGCTCCATTATTGCCATCGATAGTGGCTGTAATTAGGCGATGGATGGCTTCGCTTAAATTATTGGGCGGCGGATTTAAAAGGCTTAAAATCTGTTCGTCGCTTAAAATTTTGGTAAGGCCATCGCTGCAAAGCAAAATTATATCATCGGGCACTAAGATAAAGGGGCTGCGGGAAATATCAATCACCTCCAAAACCGGTGCCCCGATATAACTTAATAAAGCTTCTTTTCTGGGATCATTATCGGCCTCCTCTTGGCTAATCTTGCCGATATTTACCATATCTTGCAAGCGCAAAGCATAATTATGATCTTTGGTTAAACGGGCTATTTCGCCATCACGCAGCAGGTAAATACGGCTATCGCCAACCGAAGCCCAATAAAGATGATTGTTTTGAATATAGGTGCTTACCAAAGTAGTGCCAACCTCGCGGCCTTGGTCTAAATAGCGCTTATGAATCATTTGATTAGCTTTATCGATAAAAACGCTATAACTTTGGGCAATATTATCCTGCTCGTTTAAAGCAGCCAGATGATTAGCAAAAAATTCTACCGTATCGGCACTGGCCAAATCGCCATCTTTCATGCCGCCCATGCCATCACATAAAATGGCAAAAACCGTGCCCGGCTCGGTTAGCGGCTCGCTGGCATAGGCCGCATCCTGCTGATACTGACGTGTACCCAAATGGCAGGCAAAGGCGGTATCTATATATAAATTTGGCCGCGCATCGATAATTTGTACGGTGGGCGTATCGGCAGGGGCAAGTGGGGTTTGATTTTCTTGATTAAATTCCGAATTATTTTCCGAAGGGGTGTTCTTTTTACCAAATTTTAGCATAAGCCAACCTCCATGGTAATTTCCTCATTGAGGATATAAAATTTATCGCCGGCCTTTAATGGATAAAATTTATTTTGCTCCAAGCGGCCTTGATTGGTAAATGTGCCATTGGTCGATAAATCTTTTAGATAGAATAAGGCGGATTTTTCGTCGAAGCGGATTTCGCAATGAATACGGCTGATATTGATGCTATCTAAAACTATATTACATTTATCGGCGGCACGGCCGATGATTAAGGGAATATTTTTGGGGATAAGCCAGCGATCATTACTATTTTTCTTTTCTACATAGGGTAAGCCTTTAATTTGCAGCGCTTGTGAGGGCTTAGGGCTGGCAACTTGCCTATCGTCTAAGGCGGCTAAAAAGCTGCTCATATTGGGATAGCGCTTTCTAAAATCCAGGCTTAGGCTTTTTTCGATGGCTAAAGCTAAATTATTGGTCAGGCCATATTCACGCAGGTTTTTAATCGGCTCGCCGCCTAAGCGATCGGGGGCATCGGGTGGCCTAGTGCCGGTTATCATCGTATAAAAGGTGGCGGCTAAGGCATATAAATCCGTCCACGGGCCTTGATTGCCTTTGCCGGAATACTGCTCGGGTGGGGCAAAACCTGCTTTTAATATTACCGATAGGCTGCGGCTCATTTCGCCTACAAAAAAGCGGGTTGCGCCAAAATCAATCAATTTTACCTTGCCTTGGGTGGTAATAAGAATATTTTCGGGGCTAACATCACGATGCAACATGCCCTTATCATGAACAATTTGCAAAGTTTGAGCCATGGTTTTAAGAATTTCGCTAGCCAAATTTAAAGATAATTTACCGCCACTTGCCTTACTTAAAGCGCCTAAAGTTAGGCCATCTAAATACTCCATTACAAAGTAGGCGGTGCCGTTTTCATTAAAGCTATCCATTACATCTACAATATTTTCGGAGCCGCTAAAGGCTTTAAGGGTTTGGGCTTCGCGCTTAAAAACCTCGATACCATGGGCAAAAACCTGCCGATTATCAAAGCCCGATGCGGTAATGCAGCGGCCATCACCTAAGCGAACAGCCTGTGCCAAGGGCATATATTCTTTAATAGCCACCAATAATTTATTGCTTTGGTTTTGGGCTAAATAAGTAATACCAAAGCCGCCTGCACCCAAAACCCTGCCTAGCAAATAGCGGCCGGCTAAAATAGTACCGGGCTTAAGCATATAATTTAATTCGGCCTCGTTTAAGCGAATATAGCCACATTGATTGCATTTTTCGGCCATCGATTTAGCAAAACAATTTGGGCAAAAATTTACCATCATATCCCCCCCTTTCTTGCAAATAAAACTTAATTAGGTACGAAAAATCATCTTTTGGCCGGCGGCTTCAATAATATCACCACTATTTAACGGCCGCGGATTATTAATGGCTATGCCATTTAAATATGTAGCAGAAGTGCTGCTTAAATTGCTAATTGTAAATAAATCATCTTCTTCGGCAATTACAAAGTGTTGGCGGCTCATTTGCGGATTATCAAAAACGATATCGCAAATATCGCTGCGGCCTACAAATAGGGTTTTATTGATGGTAATTTCCACCCTTTTATTTTGGCCATTAATATCGGCCACCTCTAAGGCAATATTTTTGAGATTTTCCTGCACAAAATGAACTTTATCGCCACCTTGGGCGGCCAGATTAATATTGGCGGCATTTTGGGCAGCCATGGCCTGCTCATTTTCGATAATAATGGCCTCGGCCTTGCGCTTTTTGTTTAGCATAATAATCACGACAATAATGATAATAATCAAAACCAGGATAATAAATAGCCAGGCCGCACCGGGGATTTGCTTGCTATCGGCAGCACTGCCATCGCCTGCGCTGCTATCATTTGTGCCGGCTGTGGGATTGGGATTTTCCCCGTCTAAGCCATTAAAGCTAAGGCTATAAGTATTGCTAACGCCGTTTTGCTCCATCGAGATATCGCTTAAGCCGCTGGCCGATACGGTAATATCCTGCAAGCCATAAAGTGGGGCAATGGTTATGGTGGCCTGATAAGTAGCCGCATCATAGGCTACCGCTTCGATGCCTACCAGGCCATCTGCGGTTAATAGGCTATAATTCTCTTTAAGATTAGCGCCATAAAGCGGCTCGGAAAAAATGATTTGCAAATTAGCGCCATCGATTTGATTAACATTAACAATTTCCGGAGCCTGATTATCGGCCTGCCAATAATGAAAATATACCGGGCGACTTAAATTTTGCTCGCCGATTTGCAGGCTTAATTGGGCGGGGTTGGTCGGCAAAATATTATTGGTGGCCAAAAAGCTGCCCCGATATACTTGTGAGGAAATAGCCTGTACTTGCTCGGCAAATATTTGCTCTAAATTAGCACTGTTTACCACATTAATAATGCCACCGCTTAAACGGCTTAAAGCGCCTAAATTATCCAAACTATCTTTTTCGCCATGCTCAAAGCCGAAGGCATATAGGGGTAGGCCGGCATTTAAAAGGCCATTTTCTACCTCTTGCCGGGTATAGCCACCCAAATTATAATCTACCGAATCGGTAAAAACAAAGGCCAATTTACGATCTTGGGCCATGCTTTCGTCTAAGGCTAATTCGGTGGTGGTGGCTAAGGCATCGAATAAAACCGTATTATCCTGATTAGGATTAAGGCTATTGATGGCCGCTTCAATTTTAGCGCTATCGGTTTCGTCGCTAACTAAGGGGATAACCTCATCGCCAAAGGCAATAATTGTGATTAGTTGATTTGATGCTTTAGCTGCATTAAAGCTAAGTAATGCTGCTTTGATAGCTGCCATTTGATTTTGGCTTATCGAGCCGGAGCAATCGACCAAAAAGTAATAATGAACTTTAGGTTCGCTATCGGCGGCAATTAATTGCTCTAAGACCAAAGGCTGATTATTGATGCTAAGATTAACTGTTGCGGCATCGATATCGGGCGGGCCATAAAACCAGATATTTAAATTAGGCAATTGGCTTTGTACCTGCTCTATACGTAGATTTTCGGCAGGGCTTGCTTCGGTAGCGGCAGCCAAGGCTAGGGGGCTAAAGCTAAAAATAAGTAAAGATATTAGGATGATTAAGCTAATTTTAGTCTTCATTCCAAACCCTCCCTGCTTTGCAATAAGGTATAAATACCAGCTCCGAGCTGCCAATTTTGATTATTTCGTCACCATTTAGGCGAATGCTATCGGTTAAAGGTTGCTCATTTACCCAAACCGATTCGCCGATACCCCTAATTAAGCTAAAGGCAATTTGTTTAGGCTCGAAGATAATCGAGCAATGATTTTCGCGGCTGATTAAGGCATCATCGGGTAGGCAAATGGTCATTTTATAGTCGCGGCCGCAAAAATTGCGCCCGGCATATAGCTGATAGCTGCGCCCTTTTTCGCCGCCTGTGATGCAAACCAGCCAGCCAACTACCGGGTCGATGCCAAGCTTGCTACTATAAATGCCTACTGTTTTGGGGTCGGCGGCGGCCGCTGCCCCTAAATTTACTTGCCGGGGCGGTGCTTGATTAGCAGCTATTGCCTCACCGCTTGCCGCAGCACCTTGGGCGGAGGCAAGCGGCTGGGGGCTAAATTCAAAGCGGGTCATTTCCTCGCCGATGGCACGGCGTTTTAGCGGTGCTTGCTCGCAATGAGGGCAGCTATCAAATTTACTATTATCATAAAAATGGCCATTATTACATTTGCTGATAGCCATAAAGCACCTCCTAGTTTAGGTTAATTGCTATTGCCGAAAAATTATCCATATTTTTGCCTTTGCCGGCAGTCTTTACCTTGGTGGCCATATTAGCCAGCCAAGCTTGGGCGGATGGAGCATTTTTGGCGGCTTTAAGCATATCTTTTTCGAGTATCAATTCCCAAAAGCCGTCGCTGGCCAGTAAAAAGCTATGGCCTGCGCCGATATCATTATGGGCGGCAAAAGTGTAGCGTGGTTCTTCATCCACGCCTAAAGCCCGTAAAATCCGATTACGATCCTCGTGAAAGCGCAATTGTTTGGCCGAAATTTCGCCTTGTGCCACCAACATTTGAGGCACACTATGATCTAAGGTTTGGCCGATAATCTTGCCGCTTTTAAAAGTGTAAATACGGCTATCACCGGCATGAGCCATGGCCGCTAAGCCATCACGAATATTTAAGATAGTAATAGTGGTTTTATATTCATTTAATTTATGCATTTGCCGTTGATAGGCAATTAAAGCGGCATTTGCTTCTTTAATGCACTGTTCAATCAGGTATTCGGCAGGCAAGGCCTCGCGCAAAAAAACTTGTTTGGCGGTATCTATTACCATGGCGCTTGCTACCTCGCCGCCGCCATGGCCGCCTAGGCCATCGCAAAGAATAAACAAATGGCCGTTTGCTCCACTTGTCATGCCCACGGCATCCTCATTAATTTTGCGGCTGCCAATCTCGCTTAATAAAGCATAATCTATATTCATCGGCTTCACCTTTCCTTTATGCTACAATCCTATTATACACTAAAAGTTACAAAAAAAAAATAGACAATATTCACATAAAGTTGTAATATCCTCACAATTGCAATAAAAATTTTTTACAAAAGCTGCTAAAAATAAAAAGCAGGTTTTTGACCAAAAATAGCGAAAAGATTATAAGGCAGAAGAGCCGGCATAGACGTAAATTTATCGGGGTTTATTTGTTTAAAACCCTGCTTGTTGGGGGTTTTTGCCTATAAATCTCGGTCGGATGCTTTTGGGTGCATACATTGGAGGACTACAATGTATGGGCACTTCTGCCCCAATATATTGGCCAAAATTGGCAACATTAGGCCAATTTTAGCATATTTTAGCTAAGTAAAAGATAAGTTTAAGGAGTTTTGCTTAATTATGACAAATAGCACCAATCCAAATCAAAATGACGAAATGGTTTTAGTCGAAATTGCACCGCAAGATATTGACTTTTTTAATAAGCTAATCGAAGGTTATGATAATTTAGCCTTAGTAACCACCATTGATGCCAAAATGGGTAAATTAGCGTTATGGGTAGCCAGGCAATCGTTAAAAGACCTGCTAGCCGTACTTAAGTGCTTGCCAATACCCATTCATTTGGTAAGCCATAATACATAGATATACTAATTAAATAGCTAAAAAGAGGGCTGTCGCATTTGCGATAGCCCTCTTTTTT
>CAYJBP010000056.1:0-14716 GCA_964368605.1 uncultured Peptococcaceae bacterium
ATAATTTTAAGGCGATAAACGATAATTTGGGGCATTTCTTTGGCGACGAGGTGCTCAGAGATATCTCCTCGGGCTTAAAAGAAGCCTTTAGAGAAATTGATATCATTGCCAGAATTGGCGGAGATGAATTTATTATTTTAGTTGAAAATTTATCAGATATGGAGATTATTTCCCAAAAAGCCGAAAAAATACTTGAGGTTTATAGAAAAACCTATTCCGGTGAATATAAAGATTATTCCATTTCGGGGAGTGTAGGTGTGGCACTTTATCCTCAAGACGGAAAAACCTATGATGAAATATATCAAAATGCTGACAAGGCTTTAAACCATGCAAAAATGCAAGGCAAAAATAGATATATGCTTTATTCTGCCGATTTTAATATTGGTACTACAAGAAGTGTTACTAAAATTGAAAATGCAAATAGAGTTGCCAGCTCTTTCTTTGATTATGATCTTATTTCTACAGTATTTAATATACTGTATGAAAAAAATGGCGACAGTGATTCTATCAATTTGGCGCTTAGCTATTTATGCCAAAAATATAATGCCGACAGAAGCTATATTTTTGAAACTTTAGACGATGGCCTAACTCTGGACAATACTTTTGAATACTGCAAAGAAGGCATTGGCAGCGAGATTGAAAACCTGCAAGGCATTCCTTATGAATTATTTGCCGATTTTCTTGATAAAGCACATAATGATATTATATATTCTAATAATTTAAGAGAAACCTTAGAGCAAGACAGGGCTTTTGAAATTATGGACGACCAAGGCATTTTGTCATTTGTTCATGCCCAAATTAAGCGTGATGGTAAAATGAGGTTTTTCTTAGGCTTAGATGATTGCACCAAAACCAGGATCTGGACAGAGCGAGAAATAAACAGCATCCAATATATCGGTAAATTTTTATCAATTATCTTGCAAGGCAAACATCTGCGGGACGAGCTGCAAGAGCTGGCAATAAGTAATAAAAACTCTGCCGATATTTTAGATACCACCGATAGTGTGGTATATGTAAGCGATTTAACTAATTATGATTTACTGTATCTTAATGAGATGGGAAAACGTACGGCAGGGTTAATTACCGATGAAGAATATAAGGGTAAAAAATGTTATCAACTTTTGCAAGGCAAAGATGCGCCTTGCGATTTTTGCACAAACCATTTATTAAAAGAAGATGAGTATTATGAATGGTCGTATTATAACCCTATATTTGATACAACATATTTATTAAAAGATAAACTAATTAATTATAAAGGTAATCTTGCAAGGCTTGAAATTGCTACGGATATATCAAACCTTGTGGAGCTTGAAAAAAAAATAAGCGATAGGCTTGCCGACGAAGAGTTTTTAATGGATTGCGTTGAAATGCTTCATGCAGGCAATGAACCCAATTCTTCAATATTTTCTCTTTTGGAGGCCGTTACAAATTATTATGATGCCGAAAGAAGCTATATATTTGAAGTATCGGAATGTGGCTGTTTTATCAGCAATACTTATGAGTATTGTAAGCCCGACAAGCAGGCGTTTAAAGATAATCTTCAAAATTTACCGATAAATGAACTTCGTGTTTTGCTAAATAAATGCGAAGAGCAAGAGGCGTTTTTTATGGATATCGACACAGTTGATAAAAGCTCTCTTGAATACGATCTTATGAAATTTCAAGACCTTAAAGATATTATTATTGGTGCTATACGGGTAGAGGGTAATGATATAACAGGCTTTGTAGGGGTAGATAATGCATTAAAGAACAAAGAAAAAACTTCTATAATAAGAACAGTAGCAAAATTCACCGCTACTTTCCTTGATGAAACACAGCTGCTATCAAACTTAAACAAGCTAAGCTATTATGATACACTTACGGGTGTTAAAAATAGGCATAGCTATGGTTTGACGATTAAAGATATTGATCAAAATATCGACAGTTTGGGTGTATTATATGCAGATATCATCGGTTTAAGTTCAATAAACGATACTTATGGTGTATTGTTTGGTGATAGTATTTTGATTAGTTTATCAAAAATCCTATACGAAGTTTTTGAAGATAAGGTTTTTCGTATGGGTGGTGATGAATTTGTTGTAATTTTAGAAAATGTATCGGAGCCTGATTTTGAAAAGGATATTGCCTTATTAAAAGAAAAATTGGCACAAGAAGCGGATTATAAGGTATCTATAGGTTATACCTGGAATAAAAATGTTAAGAATGCCAATAGTAAATCAAATGATTTACATGATAGCGAAAACTATATTCGTATTTTGCGTGAGAATTTGGAAATGGAGATTGCCAATGGCAAATATACAGTTTATTTACAGCCACAAATGAATTATGCATCCGGAAAAGTAGAAAGTGCAGAAGCGCTTGTAAGGCGTATTGGTGCAGGTGGTGTGGTTCAGCCACCAATTAACTTTTTGCCATTTTATGAAAAAGAGGGTATTATATCAAAAATTGATGAGTTTGTATTTGAAACGGTTTGCAAAACTTTAAAATTATGGCAAGACAAGGGTGTTAAAACATTGCCGGCTATTTCTGTAAACTGTTCAAGAATGACTATTTCCAAAAAGGGCATTGTTGAACGGTTCTCGCAATTTTGCGATAGTTATGGCATAGATCATTCAAAATTAGTAATAGAAATAACAGAGACAATAAACAGGGTAGATGAAAAGGCTTTGGCTTTGATTATCAAAAACTTTTCGGATGCCGGTTTTTCGGTTTCTCTTGATGATTTTGGCAGTGGTTATTCAAACTTAAACTCTCTTGTGGGGTCGGATTTTGATGAAATAAAAATAGATATGAAAATAATTGACGGCATATACAATGATAAAAAATCGCAATTATTGGCAGATCTTGCTATTGGCTTATGCGAAGGCCTTGATAATGTTTCATCTGTTGCGGAAGGCGTTGAGAACAAGCAACAGCATGATATGTTATGCAGCATGGGTTGCACAATAGGTCAGGGCTATTATTATGGAAAGCCAATGTCAATAGAAGAGTTTTCGAATAAGTACATCGAGATTCTATTATAACTGACAAAACCGGAGGGCTATTTTGGCTTAAAACCTTTAAGACCTTGGGGGCGCTGCCCCCATACCCCTGCAATTTTTTTGAAAAAAATTGACTAAAACTTTAATATGTCTATAAAAAAAGTATCCCCCGGTTTTCCGGGGAATACTTTTTTTTATAGCTATGGTAATTTTGCTTACTCAAATATTGGGAACAAGACCGGCGTAGCTTGCGTTGGATCTAAATGCCAATCTGCATCTAATTGTGTTATATAATTGTTATTTCCCGCAATAATATCGGAATACCATTGCCAACCCAGGAACTTATCATTGGGCCCCGAATCCCCACCTGTTCTGGTAACTTCTGTGGGTAAAACGGTTTTGACTCCATAGGTATGCTCTAAATGAACAGTATCGCCAGGCCAGGTATCGCCGCTATACTCTGTACCATCATGGGTAAAGGTGTAGCTATAGAAAGCATCATTATTTATTCTAAGGGCATAATTGTATTGATGGGGGGTAAAGCGAGCCTCTATTGTTAGCTTTTCACCATCAATGGTCGGGTGAATTTGCTCAAGATTAGCAAGCTTTCGCCCGTTTAAATACCAGCCATCAAAGGTATAATGATCCATAAACAATATCGCTGCGCTGAAGGGGTCGCTTACTGTGAAATCAGGTTTTTCATATTGAATATGCTCTCCGTTTGCCGATCTTTTTACACCTGTTAAGTCGGTAGTTGGGGATTGATCGCCGAGAATTAAATTAATGGTTAAGTCGCCGGTAAGTTCAGCCCAGTAACCATAGATGGTAAAGGTACCACTTGCGGGAGGATCTTGATGGGTGGCAAATTGATAAGGTAATGCTACCGTGTTCTTGCCTTCACTATCAACACCATTATTATAACCTACTACTGTCCAGCCCAAAAATTCATAGCCGGGCCTTTCCGGACGATCGTCAATAGGAATATGCATCGGATCACCAAAAGTATAGAAGCTGGGGTTCTTTTGGCCATATGGATAGGTAATCTCTCTCTCTTCAACAACGCCGAAACCAATATGATCATAAACTATTTGATAGGTATTAGGTGTCCAAACTGCATTGAAAATTAGATTTTTGCCTATATCATTGGCAGCAAAGGTTAAGGTATTATTCTCAAAGCTGCCTTCGATTGTGGTTAATAATTGCCAATGCGAGAAGGTATGCCCTTTATATGTTCCCGTATAGGCTGGTATAGTTAAAGTTGAGCCTGTTTCGGTATTGGTATAGGTTATCGGTAAGCTATTATCTAATGAACCATGCATATTTTGATAGCTGATTTTGCTTTGGCTATCATTAATATCGACTCGGGCATAAAGAGTAAGGTCTTCTGCAGGCATTGTCTGGCCGGCATAGGCAAAAGGCTGGGTAAAGGCTGCATCATAATACCAACCGATAAAAGTACGGGTATTATTGTTTTCGTCGCTGGTATCTAAGGCATTTGCAGCTGCTGTAAACTCATCATCAAGCCAAGACAGTTGATAGAGGTACTGGGCTTCTATGCTATCCACCTGGGTTGTCTCTTGCATAAAGATGATATTATAATTGTTTAAGCTATAATAGATATCCACCACTGTGCTGCCATCGGCGGCAATGGTCGGCAAGCTTCCTGTTATTGTGCCTTTTGTATTATTAAAACTAATACCGGTATCAGTATGTTTTAGATTATCTATAGCCTGTACGGAAGAGCCAATTGTGCCTCGTACAATATCAGTGCTATACAACATATCTGTTGATCCGCCTATATCATCTAACATATGATAATAATGATTTACCATATAATTAGCTTGGCCGGCTGCCCATATTGCGCTAACATTAAGGGAATTAGCAGGCATGATGGCAGGAAGCCCTTGCCAATAATCTAAACTATAACCAAATCTGTAATAGGAAGGTGGATCAATTGGCTCGCCATAATGATAAAATATGCTGAAAGTATCTGCAGGATTACCTTGGCTAACATCATAATTAGGATTATAGGTAATAGCATAACTTGCCCGCGGATAATAGAAATCAAACATGGTTGAACCATTGGGGGCAATTGTCTTGGTTATGGATTTGGTAATTGCATCCTCATAGCCGGAATAGGTTTTAGGGGTATTCTCTGTTTGTTCACTATTGGCTATAGCTTTTTTAGTTTCCGAATCCGCCAATACATACTCGCCATTTAAGCCTTCCTTAAAGTGGCGTACGGTGTAATTAACCTCTTGGGCTGTCCACTTAGCTACCAAAATTTTCTTGGTTTCGCTATCACCCCAAACAGGAGAATAGGGGCTTACTACTTCGCCGCCGGTAATTTGATAGCCGGCATTAACACCATAATTAAATATTCCCTCAAACCAACCATCAAAGTTATAGCCTTGGCGGCTGGGTGTAGGTAGTGTAACTATATCACCACTATTTAAGAAATAACCTGCTTTATAGGGCTTGCCGCTAGCAGGGTCGATAGGCATACTACCGCCTTCTAAAGCTAGCTGTAAAGCCTGCACTGTGGGTACTTTTTCCCATTTAATGGGAATACGCTTGATAACAGAATCCAGGCTTAAACTCTTAGGCGAACCTTTCCAGGTAATAATAAGCTCTTCTTCGCCGCTATTTACATCTGTAGGCAGAGCATCTACATCGATATTAAGCGTTAAGTAGGTATAGCTGCCATCCGGAATGGTATATTCATCAACAGTAAAGGCCGGGTGGCTGGTTATTACCGAGAAATATTCCAACGGTTCATCCCGATAATCGGTAATTAGGCTTTCGATTTCGCCGCTGGTTAGGCTCATGGCTTCTAGCGTAAATTCATCAGCATAGATGGTCTGCTGTTCGGTGCCGCCGCCATTTGCCGTAATCTTAAATTCGTATTCATCCCAAACTTGGCCGCTATAGGCGATAATTTGCTGCTCTTCGCCTAAGGTAAAGAAAGGCCATTCTTCTTCATAAATATCAGCACCATAGGAAATTAAATTGGCCAAAGCCCCGGCGCTAAAATCAACATCCACATAAGCTCCAAATTCCGAATAGAAAGCACCGGCTAAATCATCGGTTACCGCCTTGCCTCCTTCGGTTTGATATGTATAGTAGCAATAACCATAAAGCCTAGCATAAAGGCCTGCTTCGGCACTTATTTGGGCATTGGCCACCGCCGGGGTAATCAAGGCCACCGTAACGGTAGAGCGAATACCGGCCCTAGCCCCTAAGCTGCCCATTAAATAGGCCGAAGCTGTAAAGGTATCGGGCATTAAATCGGTAGTATTATAGTAAAGATCATTTTTATTTGTACCGAAATAGGCCGTGAAGGTATGGAGCTTTTTGGTTTCGTATTCAATAGTTACCCCGGCCGAAACGCTCATATTAGCGGCCACTATAAAGTCTATATCCAGGCTTACCGAAAACAGCATCAAAGGATCTCGGGCTTGTAAATAGAGCAAGGGCACATTAATAATATCTACCCATTCGGTATTGCCCAGCATATCCTGATAACGGCTTTGCAAATCGCCGCTAACGGTGGCGGTAGGCTCGCCAAAGAACTCGTCCTTTTTATCCATCAGGGTATTAAGCTGGTCGTTTAGTTCGGTTACTTTATCGAGGGTATTGCTTTTAAAAGGCATTTCCATAGGCTCTTCATCGGGTTCTACCCCTTCAAATACTGCTGTTACCAATAAGCCAATGCCGGTATAAGTGCCTATTTCCGTATCCACGGTGGCTTTATAATTTAGGCCGCTTAAATCGTCAATATTAAAGCCAAATTCTAAGCTTAAATGCTGCTCGAAAACAGCGGTAATATCGATTACAATTTGGGTGGGATTAATGCCGCTGGGGCTACCAAAGCCGGGAACAGCTCCGCTTGACGGCCTCTTAGAGGTATCGATGGTAATTTTAACCGGAACAGAAACAGTAAGCATTAAGCCATCGTCACCATCGGCAATTTCGGTTTGGCCGGATCGGATATTAACACTGGGGGCAGTGGGCAAAGTAACCGTGGTACGCCCCGGGGTGGGAGCGCCTAAGCCTGTGCCGATAGAGGCTGCCTGCACCATAGGCATCTCGCTTTGAATAGCAGCAATTTCCGAGCCATTAAAGCCATTGGCGCTAAGTAAATTGGCCACTTCGTCGGTTTGCAAGGTAAGGGCGGCTACCTCGGCGGCGGTTGTCTCGGCAAAACCGCTGACTTGGATTTGGTTTTGGATATCATTGATAATTTGGGCTTGATCTGCCGCTTGGGCTAAATCAGTACCCGAAACCGGAACAGGAACATACATTTGTTCTGCGCTAACGGCGTCATCGGTATTGGCTACAATATCCGAAAACTGGGCATTAGAGTATACATACTGCTTAGTGCTGCCTTGCTCGATTATGCTTTCAATTTTAACATAGCGGATGCCATCATCTTGGGCATCGTAGTTTTCGCCTATGGTACGGCTGCTGGGGGCAGTACCATTATAGATGGCTACAATATCGCCTACCATAATAGTTTTGCTGCTGGTTGTGGTAAATGAGCCTACCGTATCAGCCGATCTTAAATTAATTCGGGCATTTTCATTCTCTTCTAAGTTGTTTAGGCTAAGGGCAACCGGGGCTGCTGCATTAGCTAAACTAATTCCGCCAACTTCGTTAATCGGGATTTCGATAAGGTTGGAATTAAGTAAGCCACTATTTAGTATGGGCGCTTCACTTGTACGGGCAACGGTGAAATTATAAGTATCGGTAGCGGCGGACATTAAATTGCCGTTTTCATCAAAAAACGCCCAATCTTCAGGAGCAGTATCTAGGATTTCGATGCGATAGGAATCGCCGGCTGTCCATACAGCAGCATTATTATCATTGATAATAAAATTTCTGATATCTGTAGTCGTCGTCGGTGTTGGCAAATTTTCCGGGTCTGACAAATTAGTGATTTTGATTAAACTAGAATTGTAATAACCGGGAGGAATCACTGCATCATCATAATGCGTACCGATGCGCAACTGAAAATTGCTGCTAACATCAATAGTGGTTAATGATTCCCTGGTATCAAGCTGGCTAACCGCATTTGCTTCGGTTAAAGCCGCATATAAGGTAGTGCTGCTATTAAGCACGGTATCGGGGTCTACCGGCTTGGTGGCCTCTTTATCTTCAAACCAAGCACTAAGAATATAGTTAGTGCCATTTGCAGGGTCGGGAGCAAGCAATTCGGATACTTTAGTGCCGCTATCTACCTTGTAGCTGCCGCCTGCCACCTGTATATTAGCATAAATCCCACGGGCGGGATTAGCATCTACATAATCATAATTTATAGTGATAGTATCGGTAGTATTACCGCCACCACCACCGCCACCACCGCCGCTACTGCCACCGGAGCTGATAGCCTCTTCGGCTGGCGGATCTTCAACAATTTCATCTTCGGCATTGTAAACAGCGTTTACCCGCACCAAAAAAGTAGCACCTTCTGCCCGATTGGCTTCGCCTTGGGGGTTTACCAGGCCATTATCACCCATCAAAAGGCCGATTTGCCATAGCTTAAGCATATCATCTAAAGCCCAGGGGGAAATTAAGCTTTCATCGCCGGGATTATCGGCATTAATAATTTCGGTAGGCAGGCTAATATTTAAAGCCTTAAAAAAGCGCATGGTCATAACAGCCATTTGCTCGCGGCTGATAACAGCATTAGGAGCAAAGAGGCTTTCGCTAATACCATCTACAATGCCTTTTTCCTTAGCCCATTTAACATAAGGGGCATAGTAGGCCTCTGCGTCTACATCGCTAAAGCTGCTTGCACCGCCGTATGCTGCCACATCAATGCCGGCCATACGACCCAAAACAGTAATATACATAGCTCTGGTCATTGTAATATAAGGTGAAAATTTTGTACCATCGGTACCTTGGAATAAGCCTAGGGCTACCGCTTGCATAACTGTTTCGTAAAACCAATCTGTGGGGCTTATATCATCAAAGATTAAAGCCGGGGTTTCGGAAGCATCAAGGCTTGCTAAGTCGTCATCATTAGCCAAGGCTACCAGGGGCATGGATTGTAATAAGAGCCCCAAAATTAATAATAATGCCACTAACTTTTTTGCAAATAGTATTGCTTTTTTCATTGGGTATCCTCCGATCATATTTTTATGTAATGATAGATTAATCTTAGCATAATGATCGAAGTTGTACAACAATATATATATAAAGTGTCTGTTTTGTAATATTAAAAAGATTTAATATTACAAAACAGACACTTTTTAAAGTAAAATATAGCCCTTTTGCCTTTTAGTAATAATTTGCAAATCGGAATTAACATAAGCCAGTTTGCTTTTAACCCTTGAAACCAAAACTCGCAGGGTATTATAATTTTCTATTGCCGGGCAGCCCCATATTTTTTGATACAATTCCTCTCGGCTGACGATTTGGCCGGCTTTTTCGATCATCAGCCATAAAAATAAAAATTCTCGCTTGGTTAAAAGCAAATCTTGCTGATCATAATAGGCCGTGGAATTGATGCCTTCCAAAGACAATTTGCCTAAACAAATTGTGGCTGCTTGGCTTGGTGGCTGGTTATCCGGCACTATCCGCAATCGGGCTTTAATCCGAGCCAGCAAAATCTCAAAATCATAAGGTTTAGTAACATAATCATCGCCGCCGGCTTCAAAGCCTTTAATAATATCGTTGTTTTCGCTTAGGGCTGTTAAAAATAAAACAGGTATCTGATATTTTTGTTTAATTATATTGCATAAATTAAGGCCATTCAAATCGGGCAAATTGATATCAAGCACAATTAAATCAATAGCAGTTTGCTCTAGTATTTTTAGGCAATCATAAGCCGTATAAGCACAAAATGCTTGATAACCTTTGGCTGCCAAAAGTTGGCGATTTATATTATTGATATGCCTATCATCTTCAACCAGTAAAATATTAGTCATTTAATCTGCACCTAGGGGCAGTGTTATTTTAAATAGCGCCCCAGCCCCTTCATGCTCCATTAATTCGATAGTTCCTTTATGAATATCAATAATTTCCTTACAAATACTTAAACCTAAGCCTTTGGTATTATTGGTGCTATAGCCTTTTTCAAAAATCAATTGCGCATTTTTAGGATCGATGCCACTGCCGCTATCGGCTATATATAAGGCCAAATTCTGTGCATCTTCTTGCTGGGCGGTAATCGAAAATTGACCGCCTTCCATATGCTTATTGCTATTGAAAGCCATATTTAAAATCACTTGCATTAGCATTTCCATATTGGCTCGGATAATAAAATCTTGGCTATATGTGGCTATAAAAGTATTATTGTTTTTTTCTAAAATTGCCCGACAAACAATTCCGCTATAATGCAATAGCTCTTTAAGCGATAATTCACTAAAAACGGCCTCGCTAAGCGGCTTATTGGGCATTTCCAAAAGATTAGACACTAAAGTGGATAATCTTTTAGCTTCGGCCGAAATAATGGTTAGATTGTCTATAGTTTCGTCATTTACTTGATCCGAATTGATTTGCATATTGGTAAGCTGGGCATAACCACTCATAACGGTAAGCGGCGTTTTAATTTCATGAGCCATTTTTTGGAGGAAGTCGGTTTTCATTTCATTAATCTTTTCCAGCATCTCTTTTTCTTTATTGCTAACCGCCAAGGCCAATTCGTCTTCCATGGATTGGGTGGCCAGCACCGACATAAAAATCATCACAAAAAGCAACATCCCCAACGGAGTATAGCCGGTGCGTGTTACAATGGGAATTATATCATTAAGCCAGCCATCAAGGCTTGCGGCAATCAGCAAAACAGCTATACCGATGAAGGTATAAACATCTTGCATTGCAAAATTCTTTCTTTTTATATAATAGCGAATAATGCTGTATAATAAGTAGATGGCATAGGGAATAGCAATTAGCTCTACTTTATTCGATACCCCTACAACTTCGGTAGTGGGCACAGTAAACATAATAATCATGCCGGCAATAGATAAAGCTATAAAAGCAAATGTTATCCAGCGTTTAGCTGCTTTAGGATATAAAGATTCAATCAGCAATAAAATAGCCAGTGGCGTAATGGCGGTTATTAAAACGATAATTCGATAATGAAGATACCAGTCGTATTCCCAAGGGACAAGGCTTACAATATAAAACCATTGATCACGCAAAGCAAATATTAAGCAGCACAGAGCCAATTGCAAGCCAATTCGCTTGCGGCGAATTAGGCCATCTAAGAAATAATAGCCGGCTAATAGCAATAGGCCTCCACTCATCACATAACTAAAAAAGCCGGTATCCAAAACTGCTCTATTAATATTCTCCGGTGTCGAGATGGTTAATATCGGGGTAGATCCGCCTTCATTATGGGCATAATTTGAATATTGCATAATTAATTCCAGCATACCATCATCATCGGTATAAGCCGGAAATTCCATAAAATTAACTCGGGGTACGGCAATAGCAGGGTCGTCTGAAACTACACCTACATTGGTAACTTCCTGGCCATTAACAAAAACCTTTGTGCCATAGTCTATCGAATAGCCGACAATAGAATAATAGGTATTGGGCTGCAATTTAATTTGGGTGCGATGGGTGCCATAGGGGATTTTGTTAGCTTCAAAAACATCACTGCGATTTTGGGCTTCAATAACATTACCTTGGGCAAAATCCTCTGAGGTATAAAGATGCCAAGGGTAAAAATCCATTTCTCGTGATATGCGGGCTATATTTTCATCAAAATCAACATCATCGGCATAACTTATGCCGTCAACAGGGTCGGACAAATAAAGAAAGCCGTAGCTGGCGCTAATCGAAGTTAAAGAAAACCAAGCCGTACAAAACAAGGCTAAAACAATAATTGGCGCAATAACCGTATAGGGGGTAATTTTAGATTTTGGTTTAAGCATATTTTCGGTCATAGATATCTCCTTTTTAAGCGAATTATTATAATTACTCTATAAAAGCCAAAAGCCCACCGCTCAACCCAAAGGGGTGTAACGATAGCCTTTTGCAAATAGGTATAGAGTTAAAAGCTATCTATTTAAAATTAAATAAATCAAATAGACAACCTGTTTGTCTATCTGCATAATTTTGGGCGACGATTGCATTAATATTTACCCCTTTGGAGGGCGGCTTTATCAATGTTTTTCGCTTTTACAAGGTGGATTATAGCATATAATGCTAGAAAAAGTCAATCTGCAATAGGCAGCAAATATCGCCCTCGATAAGGGCAAAAAATCAATTTGACGATTTTTCATATTTTTTAGGTTTTTTTTGATATGATTTTCAATGATGTATTTAAGGAAAAAGAGATAATTTGTATTATCGGTTTTTTCTTTTAAAAAATGGCATTACTTGGCAACTCTATAACAGTGCGATAATATCCTGGTTTTTGGCATTCAAAATGTTTGCTTATAATCATGTAATTGACAAGTATATTAAATTAGTCTATAATTTAATATATTAAATAAACAATTGGAGGATTAAAGTATGCACAAAAACAAACTTTGTCTTATCACAGCCCTTGCACTAATTATTTTATTACTGATTCCATTTACAGCATTGGCTGCACTCAATTTTACCGATGCCGATGAAATCGAGCATAAGGAGGCGGTCACAGCATTAGTTGCTTTAGGGGTAATGGCCGGCCGTGATGATGGCAGTTTTGATCCGGCAGGTAGTATTACCAGGGCAGAATTAGCTAAAATTTTAACCATTATCGAAACCGGTGGTACATTGCCTGACTTGGCCAATACAAATACCACCCCATTTACGGATTTGGCAACCCCAACTTCCGCCTGGGCGCAGGGCTTTATCTCTTTTTGTTATACCGAAAAAATTGTTAATGGCCGTACCGAAACAAGCTATGAGCCCGATGCCAGCGTGATACCGCTAGAGGCGGCTAAAATGCTATTGGCAGCTGCCGGCTATGATCCGGTGATCGAAGGCATGGTAGGGGCAAATTGGGCAGCAAATACCTACAATTTGGCCAATTCCGTAGGCTTATTTAAAAATGTTGGCCAAATAGATATGAATGCTCCGCTTTCTCGCGAAGATGCTGCCCAAATGGCTTATAATTTATTATTTGTGGAGATGGTAGAATATATCATCGAGCCGGCAATTGATGCTAATGGTAATCTAACAACCGTATCTACTCGTAATAAACTATTGGTTGACGATAAGCCCGTTACGGTTTTAGAATATGTTTTTAAGCAAATGCAAACAAGTGGTATTATTGTAAGTAATGAGCAGGCTAGCTTAATAGATACTAAGGCCAATGATTATGACCTAACCACGGTTAAACTTAGCGGTAGTGATGAGATTATTGAGCTAGCTATTGCCAGTTCCTGGGATATGCTTGGCCAAGAAGTAAGCTTTTTTTATAATGCGAATTCTGTTAATGGGGTAAGCCCCGTCCCGGTTATGGTGGATTTATCCTTAACCGATAATCAGGTTTATCGAAGCGATGCTCGTCCTATCAATAATGCTATCGATGATGAGAGCGATATTATCGCAGATATGCTTACCACCGATTCACTTGATTTTGATTATGATAATCTGGAGCTTTATGTTAATTTTGGCCAAGACCTAAATCAAGCAATTACGGATATTGATGGTATTGCAACAGCCATAAGTAATGCCTTACCCTTGATGAATATTAATTATGCTACGGCCAATATTTACCGTTATTTTATCGATAATAATGGCGATCAAAAAATTGATATAGTAAGCTATATCATCGAGGGTTTCGGCATAGTTGACACAAAAGATGACGAAGAAGTTAACATTAATATTTATAGCCAGCAAGAGGTTAACTATGATGCTGATAATACCATAGGCTATGATGATTTTGAAGAAGACGACTATGTTAATTATTGGCAATTTGATGATAAGTTAATTGCCCAGCCGGCCGAAATGCTTAGCGGTTCGTTTGATGCAATATCAGCAAAGGACACTATCGTAATAGATGGTACAGAATATGATTTTGCCTCCCGTAATTTTGTCTATAATGAGGGTTTAGGTATGCTAATGGGTATCCCCTTCCAACTTGAACAAGATATTTGGGGGATGCTGGATTCTTTGGGTAGAGTAATCCTGCTTGATGGCGAAGTTCAAGTTTCATCGCAAATTGCTTTACAAACCGATTATAGCAAGAGCCTTACCGGTAGCGAATATGTAAGCCTAATTTTGGGCGATGGCAGCAATATGAGTACCCTAAGGGTTGGCGAAATAAAAACAGAGGCATATTTACCGCAGCTTGATGATGTTTTGGTGCAGGTTATCAGCGATGAGAATTCTGATATACTTATCGATTTAAGCGGCGATATTCTTTATAATAAAGCTATTAATGCGGTTACTGCCAATAATGCTCAAGGCTTAATAAGCATTGAAACTGGCTCTGCCGATATTAAGTTGGGTTCGCCCATGTTTAATGGTAGCACCAGCGACATAAGCTCGATAATAGCCGACAAAGACACCTTGCTATTCCATAAAGAGGCTAATGGTTCTATTAACGTATATGTCGGCATCAACAATATGCCAACTATTATCAATTATAATATCGCTAATGATATATTTGATAAGGAATTTGCCGCCGGCATGGCTTATCAAGCCTTGGTTGTAGAGGATAATGGCAGCTATAAGGCCTTGGCTATTTATATCAATAGCCACAGCTATATCGAGAGGACTGTTAACGATAGTTGCCCTCCCGGTTGGTGCGATTAGTAATTTAAAGAATTAAAATTATAAAAAAGCAA